>CAVYIL010000071.1:0-13712 GCA_963768325.1 uncultured Flavobacteriaceae bacterium
TAAGGGAATTGTAAAGTGCAACAATAATGATATCTTTCTAACTTATTCTATTTTCTTATTTGTATTTTTGCAAAAACAAATAATTTCTTTTTAACTTAAAACGTAGGTATAGCATGCAACTGTACAACAAACTAAGTGCCAAGGAAAGATCAGTCATTATTGATGAAGCCGGAACCGATCGGCTCACGCTATCTTTCTATCAATATGCACACATCGGAAACCTTGAAATATTCAGGAATCATCTTTTTATACACTGGGATGAACTAGATGTTTTAGGAAGAATATATGTAGCCAAAGAAGGTATAAATGCTCAATTATCTGTGCCGGCTCCAAATTTCGATGCTTTCAAAAAACATTTGGACAGCATTTCTTTTTTAAAAAATGTGCGTCTTAATATAGCAAGAGAGCAGGATATTAAATCTTTTTTGAAATTAAAAGTCAAAATTAGAGAAAAAATAGTTTCTGATGGATTGGACGATGATACATTTGATGTAACCCAAAAAGGAGTACATGTTGATGCAGAAAAATTTAATAATCTGATAGATGACCCAAATACGGTTCTAGTAGACATGCGAAATCATTACGAAAGTGAAATTGGCCATTTTAAAGGAGCCATCACACCAGATGTTGATACCTTTAGAGATTCGCTAGACATTATAGAAGAAAATCTTAAAGATTTTAAAGAAGACAAAAATTTAGTAATGTATTGCACCGGAGGTATTCGGTGTGAAAAAGCAAGCGCATACTATAAACATAAAGGGTTTAGGCACGTGTTTCAATTAGAGGGAGGAATTATTGAATATGCTAGACAAGTAGAAGAAAAAGGTTTAGACAACAAATTTATGGGTAAAAATTTTGTTTTTGACCATAGGAGAGCCGAACGTATAGGAAATGAAATTATATCTAATTGTCACCAGTGTGGGCAACCTTGTGACACGCATGTTAATTGTGCAAATGAAGCTTGTCACCTTCTTTTTATACAATGTAAAGAATGTGAAACTAAGCTAAATGGTTGTTGTTCTACATCCTGTAAGGAAATCAATAGTTTGCCACTTGAAGAACAAAAGGCACTTAGAAAAGGAAAAGGAAATAGCAATAAAATTTTTAAAAAAGGACGTTCAAAAAAACTGAAGTATAAGCAATAATAATACTTAAATAATAAGGATATTATGATAGATAAAATAATTCATAGTATCTTTAGCGATTAAGATTATTGGTACATAAGAATTTATAAATGAGCTGTAATTGTTATGATATTAATTCATAAACAAATTTTAATATAACAGGAGAAATATGGGATGTACTAGTTGTTCTTCCGGAAAAGACGGACAACCGAAAGGATGTAAGAATAATGGTACTTGTGGTACCGATGGTTGTAATAAATTAACAGTTTTTGATTGGTTGTCAAACATGTCACTTCCGGACGGCGTTGCACCATTTAATTGTGTAGAGATACGATTTAAAAACGGTAGAAAATCTTTTTTTAAAAATCCAGAAAATATTTCATTGAGTATTGGTGATGTGGTTGCTACAGAAGCATCTCCAGGTCACGATATAGGAGTAATAACACTTACCGGTGAACTCGTGAAGATTCAGATGAGAAGGAAAAAGGTTGCTGAAAACAGTGAAGAGGTAAAAAAAATATACAGAAAGGCTACCCAAAAAGACGTTGATATATGGCAAAATGCACGTAACCAAGAGGACAGCATGAAGGTTCGTGCTAGAGAAATCGCTATCAGGTTAAATTTGCAAATGAAAATATCTGATATAGAGTTTCAGGGAGATGGATCTAAAGCTACTTTTTTTTATACCGCAGAAGATCGGGTTGATTTTAGACAGTTAATTAAGGAGTTTGCTCAAGAGTTCAATACCAGAATAGAGATGCGTCAAGTAGGGTTTAGGCAAGAAGCAGCAAGACTTGGAGGAATTGGGTCATGTGGAAGAGAGTTGTGTTGTTCTACTTGGTTGACAGATTTTAGATCCGTAAGCACTAGTGCTGCTAGGTATCAGCAATTATCTCTTAATCCACAAAAATTGGCAGGACAGTGTGGAAAACTAAAATGTTGCCTTAATTATGAGTTAGATGCATATATTGATGCCTTAAAAGGGTTTCCTAAAATTGACACTAAGTTGTATACCGAAAAAGGAATAGGAGTTTGTCAAAAAATCGATATTTTTAAAGGATATTTATGGTATACCTATGAAGGGGAGTGGATGAACTGGTATCAAATTTCTGCTGAAGACGCTAATGAAATTATTGCTGCTAATAAAAATAATGAGAAAATTGCAAGCTTAGAAGATTATGCTGAAGAATTAATAAGCGAAGCTAAAGCCAATTTTGAAAATGTTGTAGGTCAAGATAGTTTGACTAGATTTGATCGACCTAAGCGTAACAAAAAAAGAAATAACAAAAACAAAAAAACACAACCAGCTAAAACTGCTACTGAAAATAAAAGACCAGTACCTGATAAAAGTAAAACTTCAAAACCTCAAAATAAGAGTTCGAAAAAACCAAATAATACACGTAATAAAAAACGTAAACCTCAGCAAAAAAACAATGATAAAACTTAAGTTTGTATCCTTAGCTGTTATTACTGTTGGATTTCTGTCATGTGATAGAAATCGAGTTTTTGACCAATACCAGACAGTTTCCGAAACTTGGGAAAAAGAAGAAAAAGTTAGTTTTGTAATACCAAAATTAGATTCTACAAAAACGTATAACTTATTCATAAATATCAGAAACAATAACGCATACAAATTCAGTAATTTGTTTTTGATTAGCGAAATGAAATTTCCAAATGGCAAAGTGATTACTGACACTTTGGAGTATGAAATGGCATCCCCAGACGGAAAATGGCTAGGATCAGGGTTTACTGACTTAAAAGAGAATAAGCTATGGTACAAAGAAAATGTAGCTTTTAAAGAGGATGGAGAGTATATATTTACAGTAGAACATGCCATGAGAAAAAATGGAGAGGTCGAAGGTATAAATTCTTTGGAAGGAATCTCAGATATCGGTTTTAGAATAGAATCTACAAAAAATCCTTAGGAACATGGCTAAGAAAGTAAAAGCTAAATCAACAAAACGCACACCAAAAACTAATAAAAACAATGTTTTGAAATACATTAAATGGTTTTGGATAACCTTTTTTTCAGGGGTATTATTCGTTATTTTAATATTTCTTTTTGCAGGTTGGGGAGTTTTTGGACCAATGCCAGAATTTGAAGAGTTAGAGAACCCACAAAATGACCTAGCTACTCAGATTATTTCTTCTGATGGCGTACAGATAGGGACTTTTTTTAATGAAAACAGAACTCCTGTTAATTATGATGAATTACCTAAACATCTAATAGAAGCACTAGTTGCAACTGAAGATGCACGATATTATGATCACTCAGGAATTGATGCAAGAGGAACATTACGAGCTTTGTTCTTTCTTGGTAGTAAAGGAGGTGCTAGTACTATCACCCAGCAATTGGCAAAACAATTATTTACAGGTGGTTCTAAAAATAAATTCGAAAGGTATTCTCAGAAAATTCAAGAGTGGGTTATAGCTACTCGACTAGAAAGACAATACACTAAGGATGAAATAATTGCAATGTATCTTAATAAGTATGATTTTTTGAATCAAGCAATTGGAATAAGCTCTGCATCTCGTATATATTTCGGAAAAGCACCTAAAGACCTCAAGAAAGAAGAAGCCGCAGTATTAGTAGGTATGCTAAAAAACTCCTCTTTGTTTAACCCATTGAGAAGACCAGAAAAAGTTCGAAAAAGAAGAAACGTTGTCTTGTCTCAAATGGAAAAATATGAGTATATCACCACAAAGGAAAAAGACAGTTTACAAAAGTTGCCATTAAAACTAAACTATTCCCCAGAAGGACATACAGATGGTACAGCCACGTATTTTAGAGAATATATTAGAGGGTGGATTGCTGATTGGGTGAAGAAAAATCCAAAAGAAAAAAATGAGGACGGAAAAAACGAATACTATGATATATATAGGGATGGACTAAGAGTAAATGTTACTATTGATTCGCGTATGCAGAAATATGCAGAAGAGGCAGTACATGAGCATTTGGCTAACCTTCAGAAAGAATTTAATAAGCAAGAATTAAATAATAAAACTTCTCCTTTTAGAGATTTGACAAAAGAAGAAATAAAAGGCATCATTAATAGAGCAATACGCTCCTCAGAAAGAAGGGGGAAAATGCTGAGACAAGGCAAAAGTGAGAAGGAGATTTTAGAATCTTTTGACAAAAAAACTGAAATGCAAATATTTTCTTGGAAAGGGGAGATTGATACAATTATGACTCCAAGAGATTCTATACTTTATTATAAAAGGTTTTTACGCTCTGGATTAATGTCAATGGAACCGCAAACAGGACAAGTAAAGGCTTGGGTTGGAGGTATTAATTATAAACATTTTCAGTATGATCACGTTTATCAGGGGGCACGTCAAGTGGGGTCTACTTTTAAGCCCTTTGTATACGCTACTGCTATTGATCAGCTTAAGTTATCTCCTTGTGACACAATACCAAGATCACAAATTACCATATCTGTAGGATCTCATGGTGTGGTGGATGAGGATTGGACACCTAAAAATAGTGATGCAAAATACGAAGGGTATTTGAGTCTTAAAAGTGCATTGGCTCAATCCGTAAATACTATTTCTGCTAGATTATTAGACAGGATAGGACCAGGTCCGATTGTTCGATTAGCTAATTTAATGGGAGTAGAATCCAAAATAACACCTGTAGCGTCAATTTGTTTAGGAACAGAAAGCCTGAAATTATCTGAAATGGTTGGAGCATATAGTACTTTTGCTAATAAAGGAATTTATACTAAACCAGTGATGGTTACAAGTATAGAAGATAAAAATGGGACTGTTTTATATCAGTTTGTACCTGAAACTAAGGACGTTATAAGTAAAGAAGCAGCGTATGTAATGATTAATTTAATGGAAGGCGTAACACAATTTGGTTCTGGAGTTCGTCTACGCACCTCTGCTTCTAATCGTTATGACCTAAAGAATGTTATTACAGGACACCCCTACGGATTTACAAACCCTATTGCTGGTAAAACAGGAACTACACAAAACCAAAGTGATGGTTGGTTTATGGGAATTGTGCCAAACTTGTGTACAGGAGTTTGGGTAGGTGGAGATGATAGAGCAACCCATTTTTCGACAGTAAGATTTGGACAAGGAGCCGCAATGGCATTGCCTGTTTGGGGGTTATATATGAAAAAATGCTATGCTGACAAAACGCTTAATGTTTCCCAAGAAGCATTTGAGGTACCCGAAAATTTATCTATTGAAGTTAATTGTTCCGTGTTTAAAATGAAAAACAGAACGAATAAAAATCCTGACGAAGAATTTGAATTTTAATTAAAAAATATTTTTTAAAAAATCTTCATAATATCCAAAGGTTATAGTGTTCTAATTTTAGTACTTTTATGACTACAAATTAAGAACACTATGATTCGTAAAACAGTAGAAGGAGTTACTGAAGCCTTAGCTGGGGTTAGAGACAATATGACTTTAATGCTAGGTGGATTTGGGCTTAGTGGAATTCCAGAAAACGCAATTGCAGAATTGGTTAAAATAGGAGTTAATAATCTGACATGTATTTCTAATAATGCAGGAGTAGATGATTTTGGGTTAGGGCTTTTATTGAAGAAAAAACAGATTAAAAAAATGGTATCCTCTTATGTAGGGGAAAACGAAGAATTTGAACGACAAATGTTGAGCGGGGAGTTAGATGTAGAGCTTATCCCACAAGGAACACTTGCCGAAAGATGTCGTGCAGCCCAAGGTGGTTTTCCTGCATTTTATACACCTGCTGGATTCGGAACAGAAGTGGCTGAAGGTAAAGAAGTAAGAGAGTTTAATGGTAAGACGTATATCTTGGAACATGCTTTTAAAGCAGACTACGCTTTCGTGAAAGCATGGAAGGGTGATGAAGCTGGTAACTTGATTTTTAGGGGTACCGCTAGAAATTTTAACCCTTGTATGTGTGGTGCTGCAAAAATTACGGTAGCAGAGGTTGAAGAATTAGTTCCTGCTGGATGTTTAGATCCAAATCAAGTTCATATCCCTGGAATTTTTGTTCAACGTATTTTTCAAGGGGTTAATTACGAAAAAAGAATCGAGCAACGTACCGTAATTGCTAGGGGGAATTAAGTTCCTCTACTGATAAAAGAGTAAACTAAGCCAATAATACTAAGCCTGATTTTTATATCGAATGATTGTTGTGAGCGTTTTTGTATTTCTCGGTGTTAGTATAGTAATCATTTTAGTTTACCATAAAAAAATGAAGAACTAATAATTTTTAATCATTGAAGTGGTTTAAATCATTTCATTAAAGAGAAGAAGGATATAAATTATGCTTGACAAAAATGGAATTGCTAAACGCATTGCAAAAGAATTGAAGGACGGATATTTTGTTAATTTAGGAATAGGAATACCTACTTTGGTAGCTAATTATATTCCTAGTGGGATAGAAGTAGAGTTTCAGAGTGAAAATGGTGTTTTGGGAATGGGTCCTTTTCCTTTTGAAGGGGAAGAAGATGCGGATATAATTAATGCGGGTAAACAGACTATTACTACTTTACCAGGAGCATCATTCTTTGACTCTGCCCTTAGTTTTAGTATGATAAGAGGGAAGCACGTGGATTTAACTATTTTAGGTGCTATGGAGGTGTCTCAAAACGGTGATATTGCAAATTGGAAAATACCTGGAAAAATGGTGAAAGGAATGGGAGGTGCAATGGATCTTGTGGCTAGTGCTGAAAATATTATAGTAGCAATGATGCATACTAATAAAGCAGGTGTATCAAAACTTCTTCGTGAGTGTACTTTGCCTTTAACAGGAGTTAATTGTGTAAAAAAGATTGTAACTAACTTGGCAGTAATGGAGGTTACAGATTACGGATTCAAACTTTTAGAAAGAGCTCCAGGTGTAAGTGTTTCTTATATAGAAAAAGCAACAGAAGGTCAGATTATTATTGATGGAGATATTCCTGAGATGGTTTTTGAATAAATTAGATTTTTGGTCATAAGAATCAGGAATGTTTTTTTAACATATTTTTTCTGGAAAAATCACCTTTATAGAAAGCGTGGTTTTATCTTTTACACAGCGTTAAGTCTTAAATAAACGTTAAAATATAGTGTTTTTTATCGAATTTAATAGTATTTAATCCTTATTTTTTGTTTTTTTTTAGACATTAGTGCTTTCGTTTAGAAATAATAATTGATGTTGTTTTTAAACTTACGTTAATGTTTGATACCCCCTATATTATGAAAAAGTATGCAAAACGCCTAAATGATCTAATTAGACCAACTATAGAATTATTATCTAACTGCTTGTATGTAGCTAAAAAAGTGTTTTCCCTTTTTTAAATTTTTGACTAACAAAAGATTTTTAACTCTGCCATATTGTTTTTTATACTTGGCAGAAAAAAATCAAGTATAACAGTGCTAGGTTTATTTTTATCTAAAAAAAGCAGATAGAAAAAAGAATATTTTATCGCGGTAAATTCATAAGAAAAATGGTGTAAAACGCACTTTTTTGGACAATAGTAATATGTAATGAATTTTTAGTAAAGGGATTTACTTTTCAGCGAACCAAACGATGGTTATTATTACTGACAAAATCAATAAAACAAAAAAGAAAATCTTCCAAAAGGAATATGGTCTTTTTCCTGAAATAGAACCTGTTTGTCCATTTACATAAAAATTATACTTCTTTCCATTGTATTGATATGCACTGATATATACAGGGAGAAGAATATGCTTAAATGTTTCATTATTTAATAGCATATTAATTTCTTCAACTCTTTGAGTATCTCCGCCTATATCTTGTTTAGCCCAAGTGGTAGCTATTCGTTTAGCTTCTATATTAGCCGAAAGGTGTCCTTCTTTAAGAGGGATTGTATATTTTTCGGTAATAAAACCTGCTAAAAAGCTAGTGTTAAAAGTTTCTAAAGCGGTTAAGTTCCAATTTGTAACTTTAGAAGGGATATTATTTTTCTTTTGGTTGGAAGCTTTAATAAGTGTATCATCAATAAAACCTTTTATATTACCTTGTACAGATGTCCACCTAGTTCTTTGTTCCTGTCGAGTAGATTGTACCGTTTTTCCATTTACTTTTGTGGTATACGGGACATTTACATAATAATAATCCCCTCTTTGCCCTGTATACGATGCTTTTAGTTGTGCATCAAAAGTCCAATAAGGTAGATAAAGCCCTTTAGTGTTTTCTGGGTCTAAAGTGGCTTTTTTAAGATTATTAGGTGCAAACCAAATGTTTTTAACCCATTTAGAAAATATTTGATGCGATTCTTTTTGATTAATCTGAAATGGAATTATTGCACCAGGTAAGATCCAATCTTCTTTGTAAGCATCTTCAATAATTAATGGGGTTGCACAATAAACGCAGTGAAGAGATTTATAATTTTCTTCTATATGTTGATTGGCACCACAGTTTTTGCAATGTAGCATTATGATCTCCTCAGAGTGAGAAGAAGACCCCATTTTGTCTAAATAAGGTTTTAGCTCTAATTCCTTAAAACCATCTTGGTTTTGGATAATTGTTTCTTCATGACCGCAGTAATCGCATTGGATAGATGTGGTGCTTGGTTTATAAGTTAACTCAGCACCACAATTGGAACATGATTTTTTGTTTTCGGAAATCGATTTTTTCTCTTCTTCCATAAAATGTTACTCTGGGGTAAATAAGAGTATTAAGAATAAGTTTAAAAATTAAGTAGTTGGTAATGGTGGGGGGGTATTACCTCCTAAAAAAGGCTTTAATTCTTCTATGTCTTTTAATGCCATCCAATTAGCCATGCCTTGTTTCCAGATTAATGAATCTTTGTTAATGGTTCTATTGGCGAATAACACTTTTAATTGATCAAAAGAAACAGGACCTGATTGTTGACCATTAGAGGCATAGAAATATTGAACTTGTACACTTGTTAGTGGTGGTGGAGTAACGGGAGAAATTTGTTGTTGGACTTTCTGTTGCCCAGTCATAGGGTTCATTAGCCCACCCATTTGTTGTGCTAATACAAAACCCATTCCCATTCCCATTCCTGCACCAGCCGTTCCTCCTTCATTAGCTGCTGCCACTTCAATTGCTTTAGCTGCTTTGAATTTGGTTAATTTATCTAAATCTAATTTATCTATTCTACTGTATTCAAAGATTTCTTTTTTTAATTCTTCTGGCATAGAAACATTTTCTATGTAGAATTTTTCTAAAGATATACCTACAGAATTAAATTCTGATTGCATAACTTGTAAGCAGGTATCTGATAATTCACTAGTATTAGCGGCGTATAATTCTATGGGTAGATTAGCTTCTCCGACAGTATCCGTAAAACGAGTAGCTATTAAACTTTTTAAATGCTCATTGATTTCATAATTGGTAAAATTAGCATCTGTTCCTACTATTTCTACGATAAATTTTCCTGGGTCATTAATTTTAAAAGCATAAGTACCAAAAGCTCTAATTTCTACTAATCCATATCTTTCATCATTAAGGGTAATAGGATTTTTGGTGCCCCATTTTTCATCTGTGAATAAGTGTGTGTTTACAAAATATACTTCAGCTTTAAAAGGGCTATTAAAACCATATTTCCACCCTTTTAGTGTAGATAAAATAGGTAAGTTTTGTGTGTTTAAGGTATAAGTGCCTGCAGTAAATACATCTGCCAATTGACCTTCATTAATAAAAACTGCTGTTTGTCCTTCTCTAACGATAAGTTGAGCCCCGTTTTTTATTTCGTTTTGATAGCGTTCGAATCTATGTACAATAGTGTCATCCGTATTATCTAACCATTCTATGATGTCTATAAATTCATGGCTAAGTTTTTTCTTTATTTCGTCAAAAATCCCCATTGATGTTAATATTATTGATTTATGTCTTTAAAACTACAAAATAGAACGCTTCTATTATAACAAAAGTATTATTTATTAAGTTCTTCTAAAATTTTATTTGCTACCTGTTGTATAAAATGTTTGTCAACCATTAAATACAAAGTATACTATTTTCATACACAATAATCTTTATGTTAAAATATCAGATTTTATAATTTCTTCAATATTACGTTCTGCTAATGCAGTTATAGTTAAAAAAGGATTCACACCAGTGCTACCTGAGATTAATGATCCATCATTAATATAAAGATTTTTATACCCTTTTACTCTTCTATAAAGATCGGTGGCTTCACCAAGAACACATCCACCTAATGGATGATAAGTGAAATAATCAGCAAAAATCTTTGAGTCATCGAATAAATCATATCTGTATATAGTTACATTGGCTGAACTAATTTTATCAAACATGTTTTTCACAGCATCCACAGAAGGTTTATTTTGGTTGGGGTCCCAGATTAATTCTGTTTCATCTGTTGCAGGGTTTAGCTAAAGTACCCTCGTTCAGGGTTCTTCGTTATAGCCAAATAAAGACTAATCCAAGTTTCATATCCTGTTGGAAAAGGAGCTATTTCTGCAAAACATGGATATTGTGGATCATCCCGACCATCAATGCCCAAAGCAGGAATAGCTGATTGCTTAGTTCCTGTATAATTCCATAAGTGATTAGCTCGTGCAACCATTATATTCCCATTATTACCCCAATTAGTTCCTATTTTATCATTTAAATCAGGTAAAGTTCCTTTTTTCCCTTGCTTTTACTAATAATTGGGAAGTTCCTATTGATCCAGCACCTAAAATCAGATTAGTACAAATTATATTTTTAGGCAACTATTCACCTAGTTAATTTATTTATTTTCAACGTGTTAAAAACGGTATTTTTATTTTAGTTGGCAATTTGTAAGCTTTAAAATAAAATAATGACACTAAAATCAGGGTTTTGGTTATAAATCATCAATAAACTAAACCACTATGGACTAAAGTCCATAGGTTTTTAAATCTGACTAAAGTCAGCAGTACGGAATCATTCCAAGATAAAAGAATCTGTATCATTACTAGATTTGCGATGATGCTCTAGATAATCATTTACCATTTTATCTGTAATATTTCCTGTACTCCAACAACCAAATCCTATAGCCCAAAAATGACGACCCCAATAGCGCTTTTTCAGATTAGGAAATTCCTGCTGAAGCTTTCTTGAACTGCGACCTTTCAATTTCTTAACTAGACTACTTACATCCTGAGACGGACGGTACTCAATATGCATGTGAACATGATCTTTACTAACTACGCCTTTCAAAATACTCACTCCTTCTGCATCACAAACCTGAACTAGAATTGACCTACATCGTTTTTGAATATCTCCTTCTAAAACAGGATAACGATACTTGGTACTCCAAACTAGATGAACCGTTAAACGTGATACTGTATGGTCATTTACCCGTTGTTCTGTCATAAGACAAAGGTAAATGTTTTTAGAAGCTAAAGCGAGATGCACTAAAGTGCATAGTTTTAACTAATTCTGAGACCAATAAAGATTTTTACGCCATATACTTATAAATATTTAACAAAAACAGCTAAATAGTTACAAATATTCAGAAAGCATTTAAAAAAATCTTTCCCACCTGTTATGGGTGAAACTTTACAGTTACTTGAATAATACAAGAACGGTAGTTAGATTATTCTCTCTAATATAGCATGGATTAAGAAGGTAATTATTGGGTGAAACTTTACAGTTACTTGAATAATACAAGAACGGTAGTTAGATTATTCTCTCTAATATAGCATGGATTAAGAAGGTAATTATAGTGTAAAGATTCGTTTAAATATATTTTATGGATAGTTTAACGATTGATGCAGTCTACCATTGTTTTGTTTCTGTGCTAAGTCCTTGATACATCAATTGTAATCGTGTGGTACTTCTTTCTGTAAGTTTACTGTTGTCTCCAAATTCTATAAAATAACTGTTGTTGGTAAGGCTTACTTTTCGACCTATTTTAAGACCTGCAGGCTTGTAAAACCCTAAATATTCGGTTGACTTCGTTGGGAAATTATTTCCCTTTAAAACAAAACAAATACTTTGGTTAGTACCTGAGTGTATTGGCAATATTTCACCTATGTTTTTAAAACCTTCCTTATTGCTGGTACTTGATTTTTTAACTTTAAAACCATTTTGTTTACTTGCTTTTATAGCATAATATTTAAAAGCAAATAAATAATTGTTTTTAGGTATTATGGCTGTTATGGTTTCATTTGACAATGTAGAGGGGGTCGAAGTCGTGCTTATAATTTCTGAAGAAGTATTGTATTGAGTGTCAGAAATTCCATTTTTAGTTACTTTTTTTAATCGAGTAGCTAGAAGATCATATTCTTCTGGAGTAATAAGTACCCATTGTCCATCGGAAGCGTTTTTGTAATTAGATTTAGAAGTCGTTAGTACAGATTCGATACTTTCTGTAGATTGAGAAGAAGGTTCTTCGGTCGAGTTTGTCGTTTCTGGTTTTTCATTTTTTTCGCAGGATAAAAAAACAAACGAAATAGTTAGTAGGACAAGGGTGTTTAATTTTATTTGAGTCATTTTTAAATATTTATGATTTTTTAAACTTGTATAGAGTATTGGTGTTTCTCTAGGAGATTAAAAAAGGAAAAAAACATCATCCCTACACTTTAACACAGTATTAACTTAAAACTGCCGCAAAATACTATATTCTGGAGAGTTATCATAATGTAATTAATTTAGAAACCTGCTAAAATCGGATTACAGTTTTAGATAGAAGGTTTATAATAAAAAGCAATATACAAATATGTTTTTATAGATGGTTAATTGCCAGTTATTTGAGAAAATATTTATTTAGAAAATAATGCATCCTAAATTGAAGCTAATTAAAAAATATTTTATTTTTTGATGTAATGACTAATGGATATAGTTGGTGTAGGTTTATACTTTTATTGCTTTTTTTATGTCTGGAAAAATCATAAAAACTAATACTTTCTCATCTCCAGTTAATCTTATGAAAATATTACGAAAGTAATCTGTTTCATAATCTATCTCGAAATTGGAATAAATCAATTTGTTTTGTTTTTCAATAATTTTAAGTTCTTCAATAAAAATTTTGATGTGTTTAGATACTAATGGATTTATTTGTGCTTGACTAATTTCTTTATTAGGCTTACACTCTATGTATAAAATATCTACAATATTCTCGTTACCTACATTATCTATGCTTTCGCTGTCTGACAAATAAAATACCCTGTAGTATAATTTCTTATCATCCGTAAGTTTAAAACCAGTATAGCCCATGACTTAAAGTATTTATCCAAATTTAGTTTAACTATTAAGGTACAAAATAATTTAATTAATTTATATTTTATTTGATTGAATATAACAATTTATCAAAAAAAACTATTTTAACATTATCTCATTAATGAGGTGTGTATGTTATATTGTTTTTTTTGATACTAGTTTTTTATGCCATTACACCTCCACTATTTAGGCATCTAACTTTGCATAATTCAGTTTGTATTTATGGAGTCTTTTGAGATTAAATATATAATTTATAGTTTATCTTTTTAGAAACGTAAGAATTAAAGAGGGGTAAAAATATATTAATAAACGGGTGTTTTCCCATAAAAATATTATATATATTTGTCAAATAAACTTTAAAAAAACATTTAAAATGAATTGGTATTTACAAGTATTAAAAAATTATGCGAAATTTGAGGGCAGAGCAAGAAGAGAAGAGTATTGGATGTTTAACTTACTTAATGGGCTTA
>CAVYIL010000072.1:0-76418 GCA_963768325.1 uncultured Flavobacteriaceae bacterium
GGCATTCGCTTTTAAACTTTCATTACTAATTCTCTGTATGTGTCATTGGCAAAGGCTTTCTGTCTTTTTCTGTTCTTTGCTTTTTTCAGGGTTTGTTCGTCATCCAATAGTTTTATAGCAATTTTGGCCAGTAAGTTGCTGTTTTCTACGGCATTTTGATTTCTTTTAGCTTGATTATCTTCATTGAAAATCACATCTAAATTCCAATGTAGGTTATTTTCTATTATCCAGTGTGAACGAATAGACTTATTGTGTAATTCAGCATCTGCCTTTAATGAACTGATATAATATCGAATACTGGTAGTTTCTTTTTTTGTTTTCTTTATGTAAGTATTTGATTTTATACGAACTAAAGTTTTTATTTCTTTCCAGTTTTTGACATCGTCTATAAATTCTAAGTCCGTAATTAAGTCACATTGTCTAACTTCAACTCGTCCATGTCCACAATCTTCGGTGATATTTGTGGAGATTATTTTTTTCACTGAAAAGCTGTCTTCTATGTTTTCAAGAAGTGTCTTTTGGTTGGATTTGACCTGCAAAATATATTGGGCTTGTTGGGCTATTATTTTCTCCGCAATTTCTCTCTGGCATCCAATAGCATCTATGGTAATAATTGCGTTTTCAATACATATTAATTCTAATAATCTTGGTATTGCAATAATTTCATTCTCCTTTCCATCAACAATTTCTTGCCCTAAACTCATTCTATTTTCCGTACAAAACGCCGTTAGAATATGCAATGGATAACCTTCTTTTGTTAAAAATCCTTTAACTGTTTTGCCATCTATGGCAACCACTTTCTTGTCGTGTTTAGCTATTGACTCTGTGAATATTATAAGGCATTCTGAAAATTCTTTTGGGTTTATTCTACTGAAAAATTTTCCTAAAGTATCATGTGACGGAGTGCCATTTTTGTAAGGATAAAACTTTCGCAACCAGTCTATGCGTTCCTTTCCGAAACCTTCTATCAACTCATAGGTTTGAAAACCACAAACCACTGCTGATAAGGTTAAAAATAGGATTTCTTCTAAAGGATATTGAATATTTCCTTTACTGGTTCGTCTTGGATCATTCAAGGTTGAAAAACATTCTGTGATGAGTAACTTTTTCTTTTGGGTCCTGCTTTTGGTCATTTTTTTTTAATGGCAGACCATCTACCATTCTCTTCCACAAATATATGTCATTTTTGCTTTTCTTACAAATTTTTAAAAGCGAATGCCCTGCTATTTTACTCACGAATTAATTGCTAACTAAACCACTATGGACTAAAGTCCATAGGTTTTTAAATCTGACTAAAGTCAGCAGTACGGAATCATTCCAAGATAAAAGAATCTGTATCATTACTAGATTTGCGATGATGCTCTAGATAATCATTTACCATTTTATCTGTAATATTTCCTGTACTCCAACAACCAAATCCTATAGCCCAAAAATGACGACCCCAATAGCGCTTTTTCAGATTAGGAAATTCCTGCTGAAGCTTTCTTGAACTGCGACCTTTCAATTTCTTAACTAGACTACTTACATCCTGAGACGGACGGTACTCAATATGCATGTGAACATGATCTTTACTAACTACGCCTTTCAAAATACTCACTCCTTCTGCATCACAAACCTGAACTAGAATTGACCTACATCGTTTTTGAATATCTCCTTCTAAAACAGGATAACGATACTTGGTACTCCAAACTAGATGAACCGTTAAACGTGATACTGTACCGCCATTTACCCGTTGTTCTGTCATAAGACAAAGGTAAATGTTTTTAGAAGCTAAAGCGAGATGCACTAAAGTGCATAGTTTTAACTAATTCTGAGACCAATAAAAACGCCTTATTTTTTTATACATCCGATAGATAAAAATAAAGCATAACAGCACTACGGTTTATTTTTGGCTCTTCGCTATAAACATAGGAAAAAAGAATATTTTATTACGGTAAATTCATATAGAAAATGGTATCCATCAATAAATCATGTTTGTAATGCTATAATAATTATCCAAACAGTTAAAAATAAAAGGGGAAATATACTCTTTTTAAAATACTTAAATTATTGTATAATATCATTAAAAACAGTAGTAAATAACAATTCAAAACAATAATTTTGTGCGTTTTTTACACTTAAAAACTTTTAAAAATCAACATTACAAAACGAAGTATTCACTAACATCTATAAGGTTATAAAAATGGTCAACAGAATTAAATATTTTTTTAGAAAACGATCTAATAAAAACGATTTAGTTTACGAAAAAATATACTCAAAATGTTTTAAACTATCTGAAGATTACACTAAAGAACAGCTTATAAAGATGTATGGTAAAGAAAAAACAGATTTTATTATCAACAACCCTGATGAATGGATCTAAAAAACCACTAGTTGTAATAGATGCAAAAATAAGTTTGCGATTAGGTTCCATAAAAATGAAGATATAGATGATATTTTTCCACTATCGCATAGACTATTAAAATTATGACAATAAATTCTTAAGAATTATTCTTTTTATTTCCACGAATGTGTAGAGTTTTATACCTTAGCAATATATGATTGATATTAAATTACTTGAATATTTAGAGTCTTTTCTTACACCTAGAAGATTAGAGTTATATAACAAAATATTGGCGCAACGAACTAATTATTTCACAATTGCTATAGAAGATGTTTACCAACTACATAATACAAGTGCGGTAATACGAAGTTGTGATATTTTTGGAGTACAAAACATCCACGTAATCGAAGAGATAAATCAGAAACGAATTGATAGAGAAATTGCTATGGGATCTCAGAAATGGGTAGACATCAATCGATACAAAACTACAAAAGAATGTATTTCATCACTAAGAGATAAAGGATATCAAATTGTAGCAACAACCCCACATGACAACTCCATTGAATTACAGAATTTTGATATTAGTAAACCTTCAGCTTTTTTCTTTGGGCAAGAAGAAAAAGGATTAAGCGATTTCGTTTTTAATGAAGCAGACAGCATGTTACATATACCTATGAGAGGGTTTACAGAAAGTTTAAACATTTCTGTATCTGCATCAATAATATTGCAACATATAACATCCGAATTAAGAAAATCGGATCTAAAATGGCGGCTAAGAGAGGAAGAAAAACTAGAGAAAAGAATGGATTGGGCAAAAAAAATAATAAAAAGCCACGAACAGATAATTGCCCGTTTTCACCAAGAAAATATTTATTGATCAGATTCTAATAACCGTTTTTTGAATAAAAAACACTGTTCTTTTAAAACTGAAAACTTATTTTTTTACCTATTAATTTTTGAGCTACTATATTAATAGAGTCATTACTTAGCAACAACACCCTTGGATAACCTCCTGTGGTTTGACAATCTCTCATAAGTATGATCAGTTTCCCCGAAGGAGTTAATTGAATCGTTCCTGGTAAAACAGGTGATGTCAACATTGAAGGAAGTTCATTTAATAAAAGTTCTTCTATCTGTATAGCCATTCTATTTCTTGTTGCAGATAATGTAAACATGCTATTCATTAATTTATTCTTTTGCATTTCTGATAATTGATCATATTCTGGTCCACGATATACTTTTATCACATCCATATTCATCCAGTAATTAGAAACAGAAACTGTAGAAAAAGGACTAAAATTAACGTCTCTTTTTACATACTTAATTACATCCCTTTTTTTCAATAAAAAAACTGTAGTTATAGACTTAAAAAAAGACCTGCTTTTTAATACAATTTCAGATTGAAAACCATTTTTAATTCCTATATATACATAGAGATTTTTCTTACAAATATTAAACTCTAGAATATCGTTTTCTTTAACCTGAATAACACGAAACATACTTATAGATTTTCCATTTAAAAAAGACTTAGTTTCTGCACCTGTAAGACAAATCAAAGTAGGTTCAGAAAATTGTAAAACCGGAGGTACTAACGTCCATTCTATGACTGCATCATTTTCATTATTTCCTAAAAGAGAATTAGCTAATAAATACGATTTCTGATCCATTACTCCACTTCTAGGCACCCCATACCTAGAATACCCTATGCGTCCTAAATCTTGAATTGTAGTCTGCAAACCTGATTTTAAAACTGTCACATATCCATTCATAATAATCGATTATTTAGCACAAAACAATCCTTATTAACTTTAGTTCTTATATCGTTATATTTTTTTTCTGATATAGACATAAATTGAATACAATCCCCAGGTTTAGCAAAACAAGGTTTCTCAAAACTCACGTTAAAAAAATCAACAGGAGACTTACCAATAACATGCCAACCCCCAGGACTATCTAATGAATAAACCCCTGTTTGGTTTCCACCAATAGCAACTGAACCTTTTTCTACATGTAACGATGGTGTTATTTTCCTCGGCATAATTAATTTATTACTTAATCCTCCTAGATATAAAAATCCAGGTAAAAACCCTATAAAATAAACCTTATATACTGGAGCTGTATGGAGTGCTATTACCTCATCAATTTTCATTGATTTCTGAAAAGCAAATTGCTCTAAATCGGGAGCTAAAGAAGATGAGTAACAAACAGGTATTTCCCAAAGTGAATTTTCGTAATTCTGACGAGTGGATTGAGAAAAATAAATAGATTTTAGCTCTAAAACACTACTATAGAATCTCTCTATGCATGAGTCATAACAAACTAATAATTAACTATATGATAAGATTACCTCAACAATTAGTTTACCGTAAAAATCTTCAATATTTTTTTTATACAAAAGAAGATCTCTAAGTACCTTTTCGTCAATTACTGATGGATATTCTATTAAAATAGCACTCTCTCCATACTTTTTATATTGTAACTGACGCTCCATAATCTCTACTTAAATTTATAATCCAGATTAGAAAATTGATTATGTAAATATCGCAAAATCTGAACAGCATTTAGCGTATCTCCATGCACACATATAGTATCAAAAAAAACAGGAAGCTTCTCCCCTGTTTTTGTTTTTATCACTCCATCAGAAACCATTCTACAAACATGATTAAAGACTTCAATTGGATTAGAAATCACTGCCTCATTTTCTAAACGAGAAACCAATGACAAATCTTCATTATAATTTCGATCTGCAAAAGCTTCAAACTTAACATCTAAAACACCTTGACAAAGATATACAATCTTAGATGTTTTTAAAGTTATTATTTTTAAACTTTTATCGACATTTTTAACAGATTCAATAATAGCAGATGCTACTTCCTCATTTTTTATGGAATGGTTATATAAAGCTCCATGAGGTTTAATATGATGTAATTTTTGACCTTTTTGTTCTGTGTAATATTTAACCAATCGGATTTGTTCTGTAATAGAACCAACCAATTCTTGGTATTCTAAATTCATTACTACTCTTCCAAAATTTGGTCGATCAGGATAAGAAGGGTGAGCTCCAATTTTCACATCATTTTTAATCGCTAAATCAATTGTTTCTTGTATTACTTTTTCACTACCTGCATGACTACCACATGAGATATTACACCAAGAGATATAAGGCATAATTTCTTTGTCAAAACCAGCCCCCTCCCCTACATCAGCATTTAAAGTTATTCGTTTCATTTTCCTACAAGCTATTGATCACTTTCCAGATACTTCTTAATCCTAAAAAAATAGTTATAAATAGTATAATAAATCCAACCGTATTTTGTTTCCAATTATTAGTATACTTACCCAATACTTTTTTTCGATTCATAACCCATAAAAGAAAACCAGCTATTATAGGTAATAATAGTCCATTAGCAACCTGAGCAAATTGGATTATTTCTATAGACTTTATCCTTAGTGAAGAGAAAACTATTCCTAAGAAAAGAATAAACCTCCAAACCATTTTAAACTTTTTACTTTTTAATCCACCCTCCCATCCTAAACATCCTTTTACTACATATGCAGTAGCTAAAGGAGCAGTTATAGCAGAAGTAATTCCAGCCGCAAAAAGACCTAATGAGAGCACATATTTGGCAGACACTCCAAATAGAGGCTCTAAACTTTTAGCTAAATCAGCAGCATTGTTAACTTCTGTGTTTTGTATTGCAGCCCCGGCTACTATTATAGCCATAGCAAACAACTCCTCCTAATACTATTGCAACTACGGTATCCTTTCGAGCTGCAGGTAAGTCTTTAGGGGATTTCCATTTTTCTTTAACCAATGAGGCATGCAGAAATAGATTATAAGGTACTACAGTAGTTCCGATCAGTCCTATAATTGTTATTAATTTTTCTGAAGAAAAATCTGGTACAAAACCATTGATAATAAGTGATAAATTAGGTTTAGTTGCTATAGCAGTAATGATAAATGCTATACTCATACATAAGACTAAAACAATCAAACTACGCTCTAATATTTTATAATTACCAATATCTAAAAGAATAAAAGCAATTATTCCGATTACAACACTTAGATAATTTATAGTCATAGGCCCGATTATAATCTCTGGTGAACCTAATATTGTAGACAACCCCAAAACACCTCCACTTATATTACCTGCTTCATAAGCTGCATTACCAACAAATATTGCTGATAAAATTATGCTTATATGTAAAGTTTCACAACATTGTTGATGTTATTTTGGATCACATGCATTTCTTGGAGATTAGGCAAAAGAAAAACTATGATAGTGATTTTAGGCTTGTTGAACTGGAAACAACTCGACCTTAGGAGAGTTGTTCTATTTCAACAATGCCCGTAAACACTGAGTTAATTTAATTTATTGAAAAAATATTTAAATTTCAGTTAAAAGACCTCTTGTTTTCTATTGTGTAAAATTTTCTCCCACCTTTTTTATGTGATCCGTTTAAGGTTGAGAAGTTGATTATTTTTGTTACAAAACAAACAAACAAACAAACAAAAACAAACATGCAAAAATATCATTCTAATGCTACAACAAATTTAAATATTCGTTCGCTAATCCAAGCTAATTCTGTTAAAAACTCAGAACAAGCTATACGGTTCGGAATCTCCTCTCAAACTGTTTCAAAATGGAAAAATAGGGATTCTATTCAAGATACTTCTTGTGCTCCCCTGAATATTAAGTATGCTTTGTCTGAAGTAGAACGAGCCTTAGTTATTAGTCTTCGTAGTTCTACTTGGATGTCTATAGACGAGGTTTGGGAAGCTCTTCTAGAGACTAATCCAAATATATCCAGAAGCTCTGTATATCGTTGTTTTGTAAAAGAAAACATTAATAAAGTACCTCAGGAAAAGAAAGATAAGGCCAAGAAATTCAAAGCATATAAGCCAGGATATTTACACATTGATGTAACTTATTTGCCTAAATTTAAAGGACAACCTCATTATCTATTTGTAGCTATTGACAGAGCGACAAGAACTATGTTTTATTGGATTTATGAAAATAAAACTGCCGAAAATACAGAAAATTTCATGGATAAATGTTTTGCCTTTTTTCCAATTTACATAACTCATATCCTAACAGATAATGGACTAGAGTTTACCAATAGATTAATACGATCTAAAAAAGGAAATCTTTGTCAAAAACCATCAAAAATGGATATTAAATGTGCTGATAAGAATATTGAACATAGGCTAACTAAACCATCAACACCAAAAACTAATGGCATGGTTGAAAGAGTAAATGGAACAATTAAAAACAATACTATATTAAAAACAAAATATCAAAATAAATATGAAATGGAAACGGATATGATAAATTTTCTTTGCTTTTATAACATTTATAGAAGACACGGTTCCTTAAGGAAAGAACTAGACGTGAAAACTCCGCTTCAGGCCATTGAAAAATGGTATCAAATTGAACCAGAACTTTTTAAAATAACACCCGATGAGTTTAAAAATAAAATACTAGATTTACAAAATAAATATAATCAACTTTCATCAACAACGTTGTGAAACTTGACACTTATAAGTATCCATCTAATGATTTTGTTATCGAATTGAGTTTTTAATACTTCACTAAGTCCATTTTGAGTAATGATACCTAACCTAGCAGCCATTTCTTGTAAATAAACACAAGCAACTATTAACAACACCAGTGCCCATATCAGAGTATAGCCAAACTTTACTCCTGCTAATGTACATACCGTAACTGTTCCTGGACCAATAAATGCTGCTGTAACTAATGTTCCTGGACCTATATTTGACAACCACTTTTTCATTCTCCTAAACTATTATCTAGTGCATAAATCGCAAATGAACCTAACCAATGCCCTCCTTCATAACTATCTCCAACTAAATTTGGTAATGAATACTTGATATGTTCATTTCCAATTTTAATTAAATGACCATATTCTGGATATTGATTAGCTAAGCCATACAAAACCCAAGCTCTACTAAAGTTAAGCCCATCTAAGTGTACTAGCTTACCATCTGTACGATCCAACACTTCGCCTACTCTGATGGAATAACTCTCTTGTTTTAACTGAGGTAAAAAACCACTTATCCATGTATCAAAATTAGTTTTATCTAATACTCTCCGCATCAAATCTATCTCTTCTAAACAAGGTGATAAGAAATCATACCCACTAGGCTCCCATCCTATTGGACAATTATTGTCATTCATATAAAATTCTTTAGCCCTAGACTCTATAACTGTTTTTAATTCTTGATGACCAACAGTATTAGCATAATCCCAAGCAAATGACAACCCAAATGCTGTATTCGTATGCTCTCCTACTCGAATAGGGTACTTTAATTTAGGTAAAAAGGCGATATACCGATCTATAATCAAATCTGTTAATGGTTGTAAATTCAATTCTAATTCTCTTGCCAAAGGATCATTCCATGAGTAAAGTTCTTCTGCTAATTTTAATAACCAAGCCCAACCATATGTTCGCTCATAAGATTTACTAAATTCATCTTGAAAATAAGCTAGTTCTGCCTCTATTTTTCTTTGGATATATTCTGAGTTAGCTTACTTTTTATAATTGCGCTTTTATCTAATTTCGGATATTCTTTTAAAAGCTTTACTAATGACCAATGACCATGTACAGCAGAATGCCAGTCAAAGCAACCATAAAAAGCTGGATGTAATTGATGTGGCTCTCCTAGATTCTCTTTGTTACCTAAAACCTGTCCCAATTTATTAGGATATTCTGTTTGCATGCAAACTAGTGGTAATTCTGATAACACATTAGCTTGTTCTAAACTAAGTTGTAGGGGTTTTTGAATCTTAACTTTTGAATCGACTTCTGAAGATGTATCTTTTTCTTTTTCTGTATTGCTTTTATTTTCTCGACACCCAACCAAAAAAGAGATTAAAGCAATAAAAAGTATTTTATTCATGAGTCAATATTTTAGTAATTTATTTAGTATCATCGAAGTGGTTAAAACTTTTTTGATTCTAACGAAAAATAATTATTTTTCATAGCGAATTGAAAAAGTTTTAACCACTTCGTTATCTAAAATATTGATTTCTTACTTTATAATTATGCTATTGTTAATAACCTAATCTAAATAGTTAAAAACAATTAAATTTCACTTTTGCAGACTACTTAACAAAAAACCAGTTAATCAATTGATTAACAATACTAATATGATTTTTAAATTTGTTAACAACTATACATTGAAGTGATTTAAACTTTTTTAAATTCGCTCACGACTATCCGAAAGTTTGATTTTTAAAACATTTTGAGAATCTCGGGTTTTAGTTTTCTAAAATTTAAAATATATTTTATAAGACTCTTCAAACGTACCAAAAACACCAATATTCCATTAATTCGTTAAATCCTAGATTTAGTTCCTCGCTAGACGATACTTAGGAACTGTTCTGAAAATTATAAAAGTGATAAAGGCTACAGTAGGATCAACACCATTTTCCATATGGATTTACTGCAAAAGAAAATGCCTTATTATTAGCATATACAATAGAGAAAAATCAAGCATAGCAGCAGCGATACGGTTTATTTCTATCTAAAGCAGATAGAAAAAAAGAATGTTTTATTGCAGTAAACTCATACAGGAAATGGTATTACTTAAAAAAGGAATCCACAAACTCATACTTATTAAACACCTGAAGATCTTCAATACCCTCACCAACCCCTATATATTTAACCGGTATTTTAAACTGATCACTTATCCCTATTACCACACCCCCTTTAGCTGTACCATCTAATTTAGTTACCGCAAGCGATGTTACTTCTGTAGCCAATGTAAATTGTTTAGCTTGCTCAAAGGCATTTTGACCAGTAGACCCATCTAAAACCAGCAGTACATCATGAGGAGCATCATCGATAACTTTTTGCATTACTCTCTTAACCTTAGTTAATTCATTCATTAAATTAACCTTGTTATGTAATCTTCCTGCTGTATCGATTATAATCACATCTGCATCATTACTAACACCAGACTTTAGAGAATCAAAAGCTACAGAAGCAGGATCACTACCCATATTTTGCTTTACAATCGGAACATCTACCCGATCAGCCCAAACCTGTAATTGATCAATAGCAGCAGCCCTAAAAGTATCCGCAGCACCTAGCACCACTTTTAATCCTTTTTTCTTAAACTGATAAGCAAGTTTTCCTATTGTTGTAGTTTTACCCACACCATTTACACCTACAACCATCAATACGTAAGGTTTTTTACCAATCGGAATTTCAAAATCAATAGCTTCACCTGAATTAGTTTCAGAAAGTAATCCACTA
Source organism: uncultured Flavobacteriaceae bacterium (assembly GCA_963768325.1). GTDB lineage: Bacteria > Bacteroidota > Bacteroidia > Flavobacteriales > Flavobacteriaceae > Aquimarina. The sequence continues at coordinate 10,607 of CAVYIL010000072.1, forward strand.
ATTTCATCACGCAAAATTTGATTTAATTCTTCCGTACCTAAATATTTATCTTTAGCAACACGCCTTTCGATTCTATCTATAATCTTTATAGTAGTTTTTACACCTACATCACTCGTTACCAAAACCTCTTCTAAATTATCTAATACATCATCATCTACTTTGGATTTACCAGCAACTGCCTTGGTAAGTTTAGAAAAAAAACTGGTTTTAGACTTTTCTAATCCTTTATCCAGTGTTTCCTTTTTTTCAGAAGAAAATATTTTTTTTAAAAAGCTCATATTTTATTTTCAATATCATAAAAAGATTAACAAACAAGAGGCTAAATTAATACAGCAAATATATAAAACAAAGAGCCATTTCAATATGCATTGAAATGGCTTTATTAGATATATTTTACACGTATTACTTTTGTTTTAGAAAGCTATCTACTGCGTCCTGTGCAACTATTGACTCTACAAAAGTATATGCTCCTGTCTTAGGAGATTTAACCATCTTTATAGCCTTAGTTAATCTATTAGACTTTGTCTGTAACGTTGCTACTGATTTCTTTGCCATTTCTTATTATTTTATTTCTTTATGAACGGTCATCTTCTTTAGAATAGGATTAAATTTCTTTAATTCTACTCGATCAGGAGTATTCTTTTTGTTTTTTGTTGTAATATATCTAGAAGTACCTGGTTGACCAGTAGCCTTATGCTCTGTACATTCTAAGATTACCTGAACTCTATTACCTTTCTTCGCCATTTATTGTATTTTTTTAAAAAAGGAGGGATTATTTAGTTAAAAAACCTTTTGCTTTTGCTTCTTTCAAAACAGCAGAAATTCCATTTTTATTAATATTCTTTAATGCTGAAGTAGACACTTTAAGTGTTACCCAACGATCCTCCTCTGGAATGTAAAAACGTTTTTTTATTAAATTCGCATTGAATTTACGCTTTGTTTTATTCATTGCGTGAGAAACATTATTTCCTACCATCGCTTTTTTTCCTGTAAGCTCGCAAACTCTTGACATCTTTCTTAATTTTGGTGTTATTTCAAAACAGGTTGCAAATTAACGAATTATTTACATAACAACCAATAATTGTGATATATTTTTCTTCCTCTTGATAAAGTTTTTAATTCATCGTTTATTAAAAACAGAAAAACAGGGGTTTATACCTATTTTTATATCATTAAAAACTATATAATTTTGACAAAGTTTGTTAATACAACAGAGCAATTAACTACTTAATAAGGGGTAATTAAGTAGTACACAAAGCGGATCTCTTATAAATTGATCCGCTTTTTTTATATCAAATAAACAATTAATAAAAATATTAATAACAAACTTTTTATTCGTGATCTAATCTACTAAAAAAAACTCATTACTAACCAGAGAAATACACGGTAAACAACGCCTAATTCTGTTCTGAAATTGATTTTTAATCCACCATATACCAATACGTATGAGACATAAATTCATCGTAAAAAAACAAATTTTAAGAATAAAAAAGGACTTAAGCATTATAGCTGTAGTTAGTAATTTTTTAATTCTTTTAGCAAAAGTTCAAAAGATTTATTAACCGATCGATCTATAACCCGCTCTCTTCTGTCACCAAACTCAAATTTTTCAGAAAAAACACGTTCAGGGCTCGCTACCGCAATAAAAACAGTTCCAACCTCAATATCTCCGTCACCCTTTGTAGGACCAGCATTACCTGTAGTAGCAATAGCATAATCAGTTTTAAACTTATCCTTAGCAGCCAAAGCCATTGCTTCAGCAACCTCTAAGCTAGTCACAGAAAACTTTTTTATAATATCAGAGCTTACACCTAGCACATCTATTTTGGACTGAGTAGCATAAACAACAGCACCTCCTTTAAAATATGCAGATGCCCCAGCGTTAGAAGTAAAAGATTCCGATATTTTACCTCCTGTACAACTCTCTGCAACAGAAAGTGTCCTCTTTTTACCTACTAGTAAATTTCCTATTTTAGATTCCACCGTTTCACCCTCCTCATACCCTACGATAATATCCCCAATAATTTCTTCTAACAGCAATACCTTTGCATCTATAGCATCCTCTAATAATGTCTTATTAACACCTCTTGCAGAAAGTCTTAATCGAACGCTATTCAAATTTGGCAAATAAGCTAGTTTTATGAAGAGAGGCAAACTTTCTTCCCAAACTTGTATTTTTTCAGCAATTACACTTTCTCCCAAACCATGCGTTAATATCGTTTTATGAATAATAAAAGGTCTCTCATATTTTTTTTGTAATCTAGGAAGTACTTCTTTTATCATTAACCCTTTCATCTCAAAAGGAACCCCCGGTAAGGATATAAAAACTTTTTTTCCCTCGTCAAACCACATACCAGGTGCAGTTCCATACGAATTTAGTAACACACTAGCCTTGCTAGGAACCAAAGCTTGCGATTTATTCATATTCGAAATTGGAGTAGACACATATTTCGCAAAAAGAGCCTCTATGTTCTGTAAAACTTCTTTATTCAGAACCAAATTATCATTAAAATACTCACATATAGTATGTTTTGTTATATCGTCCTTAGTAGGTCCTAAACCACCTGTAATCAATATAATATCTACTCTTTCTTTAGCTTGATCTATAGCATCAATAATATGCTGTTTATCATCACCTATAGAACTTATTTGATAAACATCTATACCTATTTTATTAAGTTCTTTACCTATAAAAGCAGAATTCGAATCAACAACTTGCCCTATGAGGATTTCATCTCCTATTGTAATAATTTCTGCAATCATACCTATTGAAAATCAACCTTGAGATCCTCAATTGCATTACTAATTTTAGTAACGATAGTCTTAACAATTGGTGTGATTTGCTCCTTACTTTTTTGATTAGTAGACCAAGCCTCTATTTGTTGGATTTGTGATAATAAATCTATATCTAATAATTGAAGATTCGGTTTCATTTTATGAGCATACTGATATGCTTTTTTAGGATCATCAGAATTCACTGCCTGAACTAACCTCTCCAAATCAGGAGGAATCTCTTCTAAAAAAGTTTTAATCAGAACGGATATAAATTCTTTATCATCTCCTGATAATTCTCTCACGTGCTTTAAACTATATGTCTTGCTCATTATACTTAATCTTAGTTGAATAAAAAAATACCATTTATAAGCTCTTACATATATTAACCGCAAGAGTCTAAGTTGACTATTTTAACAAAGATAATACCTCACAACATTAATCTTTTTTTTTAAAATTCTATAAATTTCAATTAACATTTTTATAAAAATATGAATTAGCCTATTATAAACATACCTTATAATAGTATCAAATTAAACATAAAAAAAACATATTGATCAAGAATTTAGTCAAATAATCACTTTAATACAGAGATAGATATAAAAATAAGGGTGTAATAATTTACCTTGAATGAAATTCCAATCAAAAAATACTTCTATTTAGTAAATTATATTATCTCTGTCGCAAAATTCTATACTCAGAAAAAACAATCCTAATTGCTAACTTTTTATTTGCAATTATAAATGATGTAAAATTATTTTCATAATATAAACACAATTAATTTGTTAGTCATATCTAACTTTTTATATTTGCACACGCTAAAACATAAATTAATGAGATTAATTTTTATATTTTTTACAATCCTAAACACATCACTTCTCATAAGTCAAACAGGAAATTTAAAAGGTTTCGTTTTTTCAGGAAATCAAAAACTTTCTTTCACAACGTTACTTTTAAAAAATAACACCTCAAAAACAACAATTACAACAGATCAAGAAGGACTTTATAATTTTAAAAACATATCCACAGGCAAATACTATATAACAGTTAGCACAATAGGTTATAAATCATTAAATGATACTATTGAAATACTAGACGGAAAAACAATAATTAAGAATTTCGAGCTTGAAGCAGATAGATTAAATTTAGAACAGGTAGTTATTAGTGCCACAAGAAACAGAGTTAATCGAAAAAAAGCTCCAGTAGTAGTCAATGTATTAAGCCCAAAGTTACTAGCAGCAACACAATCCATAGCTATAGCAGATGGACTCAGTTATTCCCCGGAGTACGTGTAGAAACTAATTGTCAGAATTGTGGATTTACACAAGTTCGGTTAAATGGACTAGATGGCAGCTATACACAAGTTTTGGTAAATAGCAGGGCAGTTTTTAGTGCCCTAAATAGTGTCTATGGATTAGAGCAAATCCCAACTAATATCATAGAACGAGTTGAGATTGTGCGAAGTGGAGGATCAGCACTTTATGGCTCTAATGCTATAGCGGGAACAATTAACATTATAACCAAAGACCCAATATTAAATTCATGGAAACTTGGTTTTGATCTCGGATTAATAGATGGAAACACCCCCGATCGTGCTATCAGTTTTAATTCATCATTAGTTAGCGATGATATTATGAGCGGTATTACATTATTTGGATTGTATAGAGATCGTGAAGAATTTGATGCTAACGGAGATGGTTTTACCGAATTAACTACCTTAAACAACAATACATTTGGTCTCAAAACTTACTTTAAACCTAACGAAAGAAGTCGTGTTTCTCTTGATCTTACTGCGCTCAAAGAATATAGGAGAGGAGGAGATCAACTTGATATTGCACCTCATTTTACCGACATTACAGAGCAATTAAAACACGATACCTTTTTAGGAGGATTAAGTTATGATACTCAAAACAAAAAACAAACAAATAACCACTCTATATACGTTTCTGGACAATACACCAATAGAGAAAGTTTTTATGGAGGTTTAGGAGGTGGTCGAACCGCACAAGACAGTATTCTAGCAGCTAATTCGTATGGAAACACCAAAGATTTAGCAATAGTAACAGGAACCCAATTCACTCATAATTTTAGAAATGAAGACATATTTACTACTGGCGTAGAGTATAATCTAAGTCATACAGATGATAATATACCTGGTTATAATCGGCTAATTAGCCAAAAAGTAAACTCTATAGGTTCATATCTACAATATGAATGTAAACTTAGCGATAGATTCACCATTTTAGCAGGTACCAGACTAGACTACATTAATGTAGAAGGAAATTATAATATTGCAAATATTTCAAGAAAAGTTTCCGTTGATGAAACAGTATTAAATCCCAGATTAACGATTTCCTATAAACTTACACCAAACCTAAAATTTAGAGGAGGATACGCCAGAGGATTCAGAGCCCCACAAGCATTTAATGAAGCATTACACATATCATCAGTAGGAGGAGAAGCACAATTTGTTATTATTTCAGACAAGTTAAAAACAGAATTCTCTAATGCATATACCGCTTCATTTAACTATAACAAAAGCTTTAACATAGTACAAACAGATTTTCTATTAGAAGGCTTTTATACAGAACTAAAAGACCCTTTTACGCTTGTTAGTACAGGATCTGTTTTAGAAAATGGTTACATATTAGAAGAAATTAGAAACGGATCAGGAGCAAAAGTTTTTGGCACAAACATTGAAATAGGAATATCTCCATCTAAAATTTTGCAATTTCAAATAGGAGGAACTTTACAAAAATCAAAATATGACGAAACACAAACTCTTTTTGAAGCAGATGGTACTGTTGCTGAAGAAACAGATATAAAAGTTAAAGAATTCACTAGAAACCCAAATACTTATGGATATTTTAACACCACATGGACTCCTATAGAAGATTTTAGTATAGACTTAACAGGTACATACACAGGTAATATGACAATCCCAAAAGTCATTAGTCCATCAGGATTTCTTAAACTTAATGAAAGTGACTCATTCTTTAACCTTAATCTTAAACTAGAATATCATACAGATATTACCAATGATTTTCAAATAACTTTTAGCACTGGGCTTAAAAATATATTCAATAGTTATCAAAATGATTTTGATATAGGGCCAAAACGAGATTCTAACTATATCTATGGACCATCCACTCCTAGAACTGTTTTTATAGGGATTAAATTCGGAAAATTTCACTAAAAATGAAACAAATAAAATTAATAACAAGCCTATTCGTACTACTATATTTGGTTCCCATTACACTGTTTGCTCAAAAAAAAGAACAAATACAATGGATAACTTTTGAGCAATTAGATGACTCCCTAAAAATAAAACCTAAAAAAGTATTTATAGACTTTTATGCAGAATGGTATTCATATTGTAAAAAAATGGATCGAGTAGCTTTGACTAAACCAGCAATCATAAAGAAACTAAATAAAGAATACTATTCTGTAAAAATGAATGTCGAAACAAAAGATACTATATTATTTGACGGTGTGGTATTTACCAATAGAAACCACTTAACAAGTAGAAACCCAGTGCATGAAATACCGTTGTTACTAGCTAGTAGAAATAAAAAATCCTTCTCATTACCAGCTATTGTAATATTAGATAAAAAATTTAGAGTAAGTAAACGTTACTTTGAATATTTAAGCCCAGAACGTTTATCGAATGCGTTAGAATTATAAAAAATATGAAGTTCTAGGCGTAATAGACAAGTAGTAGACTAAAAACCTTCAAAACCCTTATTATTGTTGGGCTAAACGTAAATCAAAAGTTTTGAATAAAAAAATATTTTTATTGTCAGAGTTCAATACTCAAGAAAAATGGAATTCTTAGGGGAAATAGCTATATAAATGTTATGTCTGTAAAAAACAATTTACTGAAAGAATACTATTAAATCCATCAACTATTTGGTTAAACGTATCCGTCCGATAAAGCAGATGCTGTTTTATTTACTGATTTTTCAACCACTTTGTTAATGCTTTCTGCTTTCAAATCCTCCATCACTACCAATTTTTAAATAACCTACTTTTCTGTTAGGTTTACCTTTTTTAGGAGCTTCAATATTTGGATTTAGAGTGTAAATTGATCAAATGTATGCTTTTTTTTAGAAATTAGTACAAGTAACGGATGGTCATATAAAAGAATATCAGTCTTCTTTTAATAAATCAGGTCTACGCTCTTTTGTTCTAAGGTAAGCTTGTTCTTCTCTCCAAACTTCAATTTTAGGAAAATTACCAGAGGTTAAAACTTCGGGAACCTTCCAACCTTTATAATCTGCAGGTCTAGTATAAATGGGAGGTGCTAAGAGATTGTCCTGAAAAGAATCGGTTAAAGCAGAAGTTTCATCTCCTAAAACACCAGGGATCAATCTAATAATTGCATCACATAATATCAAAGAACCTAATTCTCCTCCAGAAAGTACATAATCACCTATTGATATTTCCTTTGTAATAAACTGATCCCTTACACGCTGATCCACTCCTTTGTAATGTCCACAAAGAATAATTAGATTTTCCTTTAACGATAATTGATTAGCAATTCCTTGATTTAGCGTATCGCCATCTGGTGTCATATAGATTACATCATCGTATTTTCGTTCTGATTTTAATCGAGTAATACATTTATCAATAGGTTCTATCATCATTACCATACCGGCTCCCCCGCCAAATTGATAATCATCTATTTGTTTATAATTATCAGTTACATAATCGCGCAAGTTATGAATATGTACCTCTACAAATCCTTTTTCTATAGACCGCTTCATGATAGAAGCTTCAAAAGGACTTTTTAAAATATCTGGCACAACGGTGATTATATCAATTCGCATCTTTGTGTGTATTTGGTAAGTTTGCAAAGGTGCAAAAGTATAGATTAAATTCAGTAATTTAATTTATTTAGATCCAACTTTACGCTGCTTATTTATTTCGTCTTGTAGTTTTCGCATTACTTTTTGTTCTCGTTCTAATGATCTACGTCTGTGATCTTCAAATTCTGCCTCTGTTTCTGCAAGAGTTTTTTTGGCTTGTACTGTTTGTGTATTGCTGTTTTTGAATTTAAAAATAAAGAACCCAAGCAAGGTTAACAAGCCTCCTATTATAGCCCACATGGTGGTTTTATAATTAGATTTGGTTATGGGCATTCCTAAAAAAAACATATTATCCTTTTCATTAGTTATGGTAGTAAGGTTTTCATTTGTTTTGGCTAATGATTCTTGAAGATTGGATATTGTTTTGTTTTGGTCGGCTATTTGTTTATTGGTATTTATGAGGCTTATCTCTAATGATTTTATAGTATCTAATGTATTGATTTTAAGTTGATCAAACCATACCTGTTTTACTACTTTATATTCTTGATATCTACCAGATTTTTTAATTATATAATTAAATTGCTCTTCAATATTTTTCTGTTTTAGAACTTCAGTAGCAGATAGATTAGTTTCTTGTTCTTGTGCATAAATAGCTTCAAAAAGAGGTAATAAGGTTGTTAAAACTAGTAGATACTTTGATAAATTCATTTTTTTTTAACGTTAGTTATTAATGGTTTTGTAACGATAATAAATGTACGATATTGTGAGCAATTTTAAAGAAATTTATTCTATATTTTACGAGTTACTGATAGGTGTTTTATATTATTGTAAAACAGCGTGTTATAGGTTGAATCTGTGCGTAGATATATGATAATAAGTAAATAAAAGGTGTTTTAATTAATTTATTAACCTTTTGAAGCCTAAATTATATAAAGAGGATTTTAACAAATAATAATTTTTTGTTTTACTTTTAAAAAAGAGGCGTATTAAGTAACAAGTTAGTTTTTATTTTTGAAGTTATTCATTGAAAATTTATATTAAGGAGATTGTAATAGTATAATTGCAATAAATTTTTTACTAATTATTCTGAATTAAATAAGTGTATTCTCTATAGTATATCTGCTAAGAATTGTCAGTAAAAAATGAATTTAAGTACTCTTTGATTTATAGGACATAACTATCCGAAAGTTATATTTTCAAAACATCCTTAGAAACTCGTATTTTAGCTTTCTAAAATTTAAATACATTTTATGGGACTCTTCAAGCGTACTAAAAACACAAATACTCCATTAATTCGCCAAATTTTAGATTTAGTTCCTCGTTGGATGATTAGGAGATGTTCCGAAAATCATAAAAGCGATAAGGGCTGCAGTAGGTATAAGACTTTCGATCAATTTGTAGCTTTAACTTTCGGACAGCTTAATAAATGCCTGACTTTAAGCGATATTTCTAGTAGTATTGGGGTGTCCGAGACATTCATATCAAGTTTAGGTCTTGATCAGAGTCCAGCACGTTCTACTATGAGTGATGGTAATAAAAACAGAAGTTATAAAGTATTCGAGAGCCTTTACAACAGACTGTTGACCCATTACAGCCATATCCTATCTAATCGTCATGAATCCCACATAATAGATGAAATTAAAGACCGAAGTATAAAACTTATAGACAGTACCGTTATTAGTCTATGCTTATCCATGTTTGACTGGGCAAAGTTTCGGACAGCAAAAGGAGGGATTAAAATACACACTTGTTGGGATGATACTATGATGATTCCAGATGTGATAAACATCACTCCTGCTAAACTCCATGATAGGCATGGTCTTAAACAATTGATTTTCCCTAAAGGCACAATAGTGGTAGAGGATAGAGCCTATTTCGATTTTCTGTTAATGTTACAAAGAGTAAGAGCAGAGAATGTTTTTGTAACTCGTATTAAAACGAATACTGTTTTTCAAACCGTTAAAGAGTTGGAACTTCCTATGGATATAGACCAAGATATTCTAAAGGATGAAATTATAACCCTTTCAAGTAAGAAAGCTATTAAAACAGGGATCAATTCTGTACAATTACGGCTAGTACACGTTTATAAAGCAGATGAAAACAAAGTAATAGAAATCATTACCAACCAATTAGACTGGAAAGCAAGAACCATAGCAGATTTGTACAAAAAACGTTGGGATATAGAATTGTTTTTCAAAGCAATTAAACAGAATTTACAAATTAAAACCTTTGTCGGAACAAGTGAAAATGCGGTAAAATCGCAGATATATGTGGCACTAATAACCTATTTACTGCTTCAGCTTATTGTAAGAACAATAGCTAAGAAAAAACACGCCTTTTCCAATTTTGTGGAAAAAATAAGAGTTTGCCTTAATTTTCACCTTACTCTAGACTATGTCTGCAATCAGGTAGGAGAAGGGGCTAAACGAGTTCGGGGAGAACCACAAGAAATAATCAACTTTAATGAAGACTTATTTTCTTGAAAACTGTATAATATCCGCCTGTTTAAAAGGGCTAACAACTAAATTTAACCATTTTTGAAAAACTTTCGGATGGTTCTGTTTATAGGATTATAACTATTGTGTTTTTTTAATGTAAAACACAAAAAAATGGTATAAGGTGTCAGATAATAGATATATTAAATTATTTTGGTTACTTTTACAATTACACATTTTCTATATAAATAGTTTCTTTCTATTAACCCCTTAAGAGTTTCAGATATCAAATTTTATTAATTTGTTTCTTTTTATTCTACGTACAGTCTATACGAAATATTTGAGATGTGTTTTATTGGTTTGAAGTTTTGATAGTGTATTGATCTAAATACAATCAAAAATATAGAGGAATCAATTTATGTAATATTTCATTTTTAATTATTGTTAAAAAAATAAAAACATGAGTAGTTTAAGGTTTGGGGTCATTGGGACTTCAAAAAAAGAAGATGAAAAACGTGTTCCAATTCATCCAGAACATTTGCAGCGTATTCCAGAAGATATTCGTCAAAATTTAATATTTGAAAAAGGGTATGGTTTGCCTTTTGGTATCGATGATTCAGAAATTGCCGCTCAAACAGGAGGGATTGCAAGCCGTCAAGAATTATTAGCTGATATAGGTTCTGTTATTTTGACCAAACCAGTCTTAAGTGATTTAGAACAACTTAAAGAAGGAGGATTGATATGGGGATATCCTCATTGTTCTCAGCAAAAATCGATTACTCAGGCTGCTATTGATCGAAAAATAACTCTTATTGCTTTTGAAGATATGTTTGTATGGTATCCTAATGGTCAATCTGGCAGACATACATTTTATAAAAATAATGAAATGGCAGGTTATTGTGCTGTAATCCATGCCTTACAATTAAGAGGTATTGATGGGCATTATGGAAATCAACGAAAGGTAACTATTTTTAGTTTTGGAGCTGTTAGTAGAGGGGCTATTTATGCATTAAAAGCTCGTGGATTTAGAGATATTACTATATGTATACAAAGACCAGATTATGAGGTGCGAGAAGAAGTTTTGAATGCTCATTATGTTCGTGTTAGAAAGGGGGATAAAAATGAAGCAAGAATGATTGTTGTAGAGCATAATGGTGATGAACGTCCGTTATCTGAATTAATAAGCGAATCAGATATAATTATTAATGGCACATATCAGAATATTGAAGATCCTTTTAATTTTGTAACTAAGGAAGAAAAATCTATTTTAAAACCAGGGAGTCTTATAATTGATGTAAGCTGTGATGAGGGAATGGGCTTCTATTTTTCTAAACCAACCTCTTTTAAAAACCCTATAACAAAGATAGGAAATGTTGACTACTATGCTGTAGATCATACACCTAGCTATTTGTGGGAAAGTGCATCTAGATCTATTTCTGCGGCATTAATTGTTTATTTACCAGTAGTTTTGGCAGAACGAGAAAAGTGGAAGTGTAACAAAACAATACAAAATGCTATTAATATCGAAAATGGTATAATAAAAAAAGATTCTATTATCAATTTTCAAAATAGAGAAAATAATTACCCTTATAAATTGATAGAAAGCAATTCGTGTTCTAGTTAAAGTTTTTTGCAGGGTACAAGTTTAAAATTTATATTTAGGTGTAATGTATCGTTGTTTTTTTAGATATATGAACAATAAGAATTTTTAATAAAACTTCTAAAATACACCTGTTTGTTTAAATAGATTAACTTTGTGAAAAAAATAGAAATGCACTTTATTCCGGAAGCGTTAGATAATTATGTGGTAAATCATAGTCAGGAGGAACCTTATTTGCTTCAACAATTAACACGAGAAACATATCAAAAAATGTTGCAACCTCGCATGTTAAGTGGCGCATACCAAGGTCGTATATTAAGTATGCTATCAAAGCTTATTAATCCAAAAGCTGTACTAGAAATAGGAACATATACGGGTTATTCTGCCTTATGTCTTGTAGAAGGAATTCAAGAAAAAGGGGAGCTTCATACAATTGATATCAATGAAGAGCTAGTAGATTTTCAAAGAAAATATTTTGATCTTTCTCCTTACGGAAAACAGATACGTCAACATTTAGGTAATGCAATTGATATTATACCTGAAATAGATGTTAATTTTGACTTGGTATTTATAGATGCGGATAAAATAAATTATCTTAATTATTTTGAGTTAGTTATTGATAAAATGAATTCTGGAGGAGTTATTCTTTCAGATAATGTTTTATGGAGTGGAAAAGTTATTAAGCCAGTAAAACAGGATGATATTTCGACTAAAGCTCTATTAGAGTATAATGCTTTTTTGGCTAAAGATAAAAGGATAGAAACAGTATTGTTGCCAATTAGAGATGGGGTAACGATAAGTAGGGTTTTGTAATATAAGTTTTAAGATAACTGTTGTTAATAAATAGAATAAACAACAGTTATCTTAAAACTCAGAGAACTATTTTTAATTGTATTTATTGAACTGATTTCACTGCTTTAAAAAGATCAATATTACCATATCCAAAGTTTCCATGGCGAGTTGGGTAATATTTTCCTGCGCTTTTTAAAATATTCAGGACTTGACTTCTAGGCATATTAGGATCGCGAGACCATACTAAAGCAGCCATACCGGCTACAGAAGCAGTTGCAATCGATGATCCCCCTACGTAGTTTATATTTCCTGTATGAAACCCAAGAGAGGGTACTTTTCTGTTTTTATCTGATGATCTCTCCATTACAACAGTAAAATCTATTTCATTGCCATCATGGCAAACAGAACATGTGTTTCCGTTTTCTTTAATACCTGTAACTGCTATGGTTTCATTCATAGATGCTGGGAAAATAACACCATACCAATTAGTGTATTCAGTAGATGTTCCACCAGCAGTAACAATCAATTTGTCTTTGCTATATGCGTATTTAACCGCATCTTTTACATTACCAATAGACCAAGGGTACCCTAAAGACATTGAAATAATTTTCACATCATTCCTGTTACTTAATTCTATAAGTGCTTTAACTACTCCTTTTCTCTCATGATAATCATTAAGAACTACATCTTCAGTTCCTCTATAGGCAACCAAGTTACAGTTATAGGCTATTCCAACTGGCATAGCTTTGTTGTTTCTAGGTGAAGCTATTACTGAGGACATAAAAGTTCCGTGTCCGCACTTATCGAAAGCCCCATCATAGTTGTTTGACCACCACCAGAAAGAATCTATAAAAGTGCCATAATTTTCTATAGTTCTACCGCTACTAAAAGAGGCTCCATTATTAAATTCACTACCCAATAATTCTTGACTTGCTGATGTTCCGGTATCTATTAAACCTACGGTAATTCCTTTTCCTGTGGTTCCTTTATAAGCCCAAGCTTGTTCTATATTATGAAATGAATAATTCCAAGGAAGTAAGGCATTAGGTGCTATAATTCTATAATCTTCACTATGGATTGTTTCACCTGTTTGATCACAACCAAAACTAGAAGAACTTTTGTTAGAGGAGACTTCTTTTAAGTAAAAAGAATATCCACTTGGTTGTAGATAACGAATCTCTTTAGTGGCCTGTAATGCGGTTATTGTTTTTAAATTAGAAACCCTAATGTCTATATAATTAAGAGTGGGGTCATCTACAATCATAGAGCTGGATTTACTTGTGTTTTCATTAGACAATACAATTTCGATTACATTTTTCTTAGCATTATTAGTATTTGTTGATTTTTGTTTGGATTTAGAGAAACTTTCTCCTTTTTGACCATAACCAACACTTAGGATTTCTCCTCCGTGGACTACAGCACTCCATAATATATCGGAAGGGGCATTAGTCCAATCTACATCACCTTTTTCTTTAAGCTCCTTTTCTATAAAAGCGTTTACTTCAGTGATAGGAAGTAGTTTTTGTGGTTCTTGAAAATTTAAGTCCTGATTTTCGATTTCTGTAGAATCTTCGTGACTACATGAAAAAATAAGAAACAACCCTAGTGTTTGAATAATAATTTTTTTCATCTGATAGAATAATGTTAATATTTTTTTACCAACAATTAAAAAAACATGATATTTAATAGTAATTATCAATAGATTAATTATTAGGCTAATATATTAAATATTCATCAATATTTTATGGTTATGATTGAGATTATATTGTTTTTTTACACAATACTATGCGTACATAGCATAATTCATATCTTATAAGGAGTAATAAATATAAGGGCTACAAGAAAAAGGCAGGAATTAATTTTTATTTCAAAAAAATATGTTTTTTTGAAATAAATAATATAGAAATTAGTGTTGTCCGATAAAAGTTAGCGTTTTTTTACAGGGGTAATAGTTTTTAAATTTCAAACAACACGACATTTTGATAATCAAATGTTTATCTGCTTTTGCTTTAAATCCCTAAAAGGCAAGCCCCCTCTAATAAACTTCTCTGAAAACTCATTATATAATTGACTTTTCAGAGAAACACATAATTTTAATCGGACATCAATGTATAGAAATAGCGTATTTTTATAAAAAATATAGAATTAAAACTTAAAAATTACGTTTTATAGGACCAGTAATTTCTTCTTTAACCGTATCAATTTCTTTTTTTATTTCAGTATTTATTGAAGAAGTAAAATTAGAATCTATTCCATGTTTATCCGCACTCTTGGTTATTTCGGATTTAATTTCATTGGTAGCATCTTTAATCACTCGCATACCTTTTCCTAGTCCACGAGCAATTTCTGGAATCTTATCAGCTCCAAAAACCATTACAAGTATGAATACTATAAAGGTAATTTCTGTTCCAGAAATGAATAAAGGTAATGTCGTCATAGTATTACAAATATAGAAACAATATTGTATATAAAAAAACCAACTTTAAAAAGTTGGTTTTAATGTTTCATTTATTAAATAAAAAATATTATTTTGATTTTATGTTAAGCTTAAACTGTTCGAACTGATTTAACTCGTTGGTTTTTGGCCAACGATTGTTAGAAAGATCTATATCAGCTGTTTCTTGATTAGGGTCGACAATGATTTTTGTGATATTTTTTTTAGTAGCAATTACTCTTTTAACTTCAGAATCGTTTTTTCTCCAGATCTCGGCAGGATAAATTATTGATTCTGTAGTTCCGTCATCATAAGTATATTCTGCAATTAAAGGCATAACAAGTCCTCCGGGTTTTATAAAAGTTATTTCGTAAAAGTACTTAGGGTCTTTAAGGTTTTTTCGGGCTTTCATCGAAAAATTGTCCATTAAATATTCTTTCAGAGTGGTAGCATTATCAATAATATTACCATTTTTTTTGATTGCATTATACTCTTCTGTGTCTTCTTCAACCATAAAAACCAAGGGGTTTAAATCAGTTATTTTAGCTCCAACAGAAGCCATATAGTTTTTTACTTGTTTATTAGGTTCTTTAGAAACTACAAATTTTTTAACTTCTTTTATGCCTATATCATTGTAATCGGTGGTATAAAACCATCCTCTCCAGAACCAATCTAAATCTACAGCAGAAGCATCTTCCATTGTTCTAAAAAAGTCTTCAGGTGTGGGGTGTTTAAACTTCCATCTATTAGCATAGGTTCTAAAGGAATAATCAAAAAGGTCTTTTCCCATTACCGTTTCTCTTAAGATAGTCAAAGCGGTTGCTGGTTTAGAATATGCGTTGTTTCCGAATTGATAAATATTGTTAGATTGTGACATTATTGGTGCTATGAAATTTTGATCACCACTCATATATGGGATTATTTTTTCAACAGGACCTCTCTGTGAAGGGAATTCTTTTAATGGATAAATTGATTCGGGATAAGTTTTACCAAAATCTTGTTCAGTAACATATTGAAGAAAAGTGTTTAGACCTTCGTCCATCCACGACCATTGTCGTTCATCACTATTAACAATCATAGGAAAAAAGTTGTGTCCTATTTCATGTATAATGACACCCATCATCCCAAATTTAATTCTATCACTATAGGAACCATCTGGATTAGGTCGCCCATAATTCCAACAAATCATAGGGTATTCCATTCCTTGATTCTTTGCATGTACAGAAATAGCTTTATGATAAGGATAGTCAAAAGTCATTCGACTATAGGATTTTAAAGTGCTAGCTACTACTTTAGTGGACCATTCTTCCCAAAGAGGGTTTCCTTCTTTAGGATACATTGATACAGCCATAATGTCTTTGTCCCCGATTTTTACAGCCATCATATCCCAAATAAATCTTCGGGAAGTTGCAAAGCCAAAATCACGTACGTTTTTTGCTCTTAATTTCCAAGTTTTTTTGTTTTCAGAGAAACTTTTTTCTTTTGCTTCTGCTTCTTTTTGAGAAACAATGATCACGGGATTATTGTATGATTTTTTTGCTTTATCATAGCGCTCCATCATTTCTTTAGTGAAAACTTCTTTTCGGTTTATTAAAACACCTGTTCCATCTAATACATGATCTGCGGGTACAGTTATATTTACATCATAATCTCCAAAAGGTAACGCGAATTCTCCTCGTCCCCAAAATTGATGATTTTGCCATCCTTCTACATCATTGTACACAGCCATTCTAGGGTAAAATTGAGCGATTACATAAGCTCTATTACCGTCTTCAAATTCTTCATATCCAGATCTTCCTCTACCATTTACGTGATTATTGATGTTGTACCACCAATCAATAGAGAACACGAATTTTGCACCAGGTTCTAAATTTTTTGGCATTTCTATACGCATCATTGTTCTGTTAATGGTGTATCTAAGTGAATTTCCGTTGTGGTTTTTTACTGCTGTTATATTAAACCCACCATCAAAAGGCTCGTCTAGATATTTATCTATAAAATTATCAGGGGAATCAATAGGGGTAATACCTTTGGCGTCTATTAAAGGGGTTTTGGAATCCTTTGCTCGCATATTCTGGTCTAATTGTACCCACAGAAATTCTAATTTATCTGGAGAGTTATTGGTATAAGTTATCGTTTCTTTACCAAAAATTTTTTTGTTTTTATCATCAAGCTCTACATCTATTGCATAATCTGCTTGTTGTTGGTAATACGCAGGTCCCGGTGCTCCAGAGGCTGTTCTGTACATATTTGGAGTAGCAAACTCATCATACATTTGCTTAAATTTATTTTGATTGGTGTGCCCCAATTCTCGAGCTTTTATAATTGTGTCTTGAGCATATGATTGCCCCCCCCCTATAAAGAAAAAAGTGATTGATAGAATTAAAAATGTTTTTTTCATTTGTAATAATTTCTATTAGTTTGATATTGTAAATTAGTTATTTTAAGTCACAATCATCCGAAAGTTTTTCAAAAATGGTTAAATATAGTTGTTAGCCCTTTTAAACAGGCGGATAGTATACAGTTTTCAAGAAAATAAGTCTGCATTAAAGTTGATTATTTCTTGTGGTTTTCCCAGAACTCGTTTAACCCCTTCTCCTACCTGATTGCAGACATAGTCTAGAGTAAGGTGAAAATTAAGGCAAACTCTTATTTTTTCCACAAAACTGGAAAAGGCGTGTTTTTTCTTAGCTATTGTTCTTTCAATAAGCTGAAGTAGTAAATAGGTTATTAGTGCCACATATATCTGCGACTTTACTGCATTTTCACTTGTTCCGACAAAGGTTTTAATTTGTAAATTCTGTTTAATTGCTTTGAAAAACAATTCTATATCCCAACGTTTTTTGTACAAATCTGCTATGATTCTTGCTTTCCAGTCTAATTGGTCAGTAATTGTCAAGTTTCACAACGTTGTTGATGAAAGTTGACACATAATCCTATAAAAGTTTACTATTACATTCGCGTAACATTTTCCTGAATAATTCATTCTTTGTTACACTACTTTTACGTTTTCTATTGCCTGTTGTAGGATCTGTTATCCACCTATCTTTCTTTATAAACTCAACAGAACAAGGTAATCGCATACCTCTAACCTCTACTAATTCGGTCAAAAAATTAACCCCTTTTACAGACCGATTAAACACATCGTCATAATGCCAACAATTAAGCTCGCTTTCATCGGTATATTGCTTTTCTTGTATGGAATCATCAAAACTTAAAACAATGGTGTATTGAGACCTTGTCAATTCTTGAATATAGACTTTTGCTTGTTTCCATAAAAATTTACTGTCATAATTTCCCGTAGCTAATTCACGAGTAATTTTATCATGCTTAATAGATAGTAATGAAGCCATACCTGTGGCTATGGTATAAGAACTCGAACTTATCAAATAATCACTATATAAATCAGCAAAGTTTTCCATATTTGGCAATATCTAAAGTTATTAACAATTAACTTTTAATGTGTTAAAACTACGAAAAGTTATAAAGTTTTTGCGTAAGGTGAGTTATTATCTCAAGTATAGGTTCTGAATAAAATAATAAAATAGTGCATAAATAGGTAAAATAGTATTGATTAATGTTTTAAAAACGTTTGGTGAAATAGGTCTAAATCTCACAAAATGTATTTATATATTCAATAAAAGTGTCAATAAACGAATATATATGTATTTTAAGGAGTTTTAAGAATTTAAGAATTTTGATATTATAAAGAGTTATATGATATTAAATTATCTTAGCGCGATAACTCAAACTCATACATATTATGAAAAAAACTATTACTTCTGAAAAGAATACGAACCTTAGGTGCAATCCAATTAACAAAAGGCATTTAATTCTAGCGATTTTATTTACTGGATATATTTCATTTATTTTTCTTCAAGGAGAACAAATAAATGCTCAAACTTGTACTACTAAAGCAGCTAATGAAGCTCTTTATTCTGTAAACCCTAAAGCAAGAGCAGAGTATGAAAATTTCAATAAATTTACCCAAAATTTTGTAGAAAGTCAATTGCTGTCCAAACAAGCAAATGCATTGTATACTATACCAGTAGTCGTTCATGTATACGGAACAATTCAACATGGTAAAACAGTAGATTATGATAAAATAAAAGGTGCTCTTGATGCTCTAAACAAAGATTTTAACGGATTAAATGATGATTGGAATACAATCGATCCCTTTTTTGATGGTCGTAAATCCACATTGAATATAGAATTTAAATTAGCAAAAATAGATCCTAATGGAGGCAGTACTAATGGAGTAATTATACACCCCGAAGCATATGGTCAAGCTAATTATGATTGTCCTATAGTTGCAGCAGATGGGTGGGATAATTATAAATATATGAATGTCTATATCACTCCAGATTTACATGGAGATGGTAAAGCCACCAATTCAGGAGTAGCTTGGTACCCAATGGAATATATGTCAGATTTAAATATTTCTCGTGTAGTATATAATGGACGATATTTACACGGCAATGCTGATAAAGAATTTGCTTCCGTATTCACTCATGAGTTTGGACATTGGCTTAATTTAGTACATACCTTTGATGGAGGTTGTAGTGATCCTAATGGAGATTTTGTTGATGACACACCAAAAGAAGACTCTAATTCAGGTAATAAAGGATGTACAGTAGGTGCAAGTGAGTGTGGAAATCTAATTAATTATGAGAATTATATGGGGTATGATGCTGCAGCTGGTTGTGCTAAAATGTTTACTTTAGGACAAACAAATAGAATGTTAGCAGCTTTGCAGCATGTAACGAGAAAGCCATTGTGGCAACCAAGTAATCTAATTGCTACAGGTGTTAATTTAAGTGGAGCTATTTTAGTCGCATCTAATAATACAGTATTAGAATCTGAAGCTAATGATGGTACATTAGAAGATGCTTCTTATGATATAGATATAGAAGGAGGAGTTTTTCTATTAAATTCAGGAACATTAATACAAGGGACTCATTACTTATCTACTCTTCCTTCAGGAATTTCAACAGATATTACAGTAATATCTAATACTAAACTAAGAGTTAAATTCAATGGAACATCTAGTAGTCATTCTATAGCAGATAATGGTTTTGGAATAATTACCCTAAAAGATGCAATCATTACTGGAGGTACAAGTATATTAAACTCAGATAAAGTATCCTTTAGCTTTTCATTTTATGATCCTTATAAAATTGTTTATGTAGATAGTGATGATTACACAGCTAATAACGGTCAAGCTTGGACTTTCTTCAGGATTGAAGGAGCAGATAGTAATTCTTTTGGTACATTATTCGAAAAAAATAATTTGATACTGGAAACCTATACAAAAGCTTTAGTTTGTAAAACCGGAACTAGAAATATTCTGCCATTGATAGAGAATACGGTAATATCCTCAGCGAGTAGTTGGGTTGATGGTGGGGGATACCCAGATTTACATGTATTAAGAGATGCAAGCCATACAGATTGGGACGGAAAGACAGCCTATATAGGATTTCAATTAATTATTTACCCTGGAAAAACCAATTATGGATGGTTTAGAGCTCAAGTAAATACAGATGGATCTTCTTATACGATATTAGATTATGCATATAGTACAGAACCATTTGGTTCTATAAAGGCAGGAAGTAAAATTTGGGGTGGAGGATCTACACCTACTTGTGATGATGGAATACAAAACGGAGATGAAACTGGAATAGACTGTGGAGGTTCTTGTTTACCTTGTAGCACATCAACATATTGCCAAGCGACTAATCAGGATGATGGTGCTCATATTATTAAAGTTACATTTAGTGATGTTAGTAATAGTTCTACGCATAAACCGTATTCGGATTATACTAGTTTAGTCGGTTCATTTAGTTCGGGTGATCAATTATCATTAACAATTAACACGACAAATGAACATTGGGATTTAAATGCTTTAGGAGCTTGGGTTGATTGGAATAACGATGGTGATTTTGAAGATGTTAATGAAGAAATTCTTCATAAATTAGGCTCTGGACCATATACAAGTTCTACATCAATTCCTTCGACTGCAATAGTAAAAGTTCCTTTACGAATGAGAGTACGAATGGGATATGGATCTGATAGTAAAATTACGCCTTGTGGAGATGATACTTATCTTGGAGAAGTAGAAGACTATACAGTAATAATTGATAAAACTTTGTCTATTGAAGACTCATCAATAGAAGATATTACTATTTATCCTAATCCTGTAATCGGAGATAATATTAATATAGCTATAAATTCATCAAGTGATGATAAATATAGTATAGTAGATTTACTAGGTAAAACTATTGTTAAAGGCAAGTTGACAAGAAATATTGATGTACAAATGTTAAAAACAGGTCTTTATATATTAAGAATACAGACTAAAAAAGGAACATATACTAAACAATTTATTAAAAGTAATTAATAGCATATATAATTAATTCATAAAAAAAAAGGACGATTTAAATTTTAAATCGTCCTTTTTTTTTATGAATTAATTTATCTCTGATTGTATAAAACTAAATGCGAGTTTAGGGTCTATAGTAAAAATGGTAGCCTATTCACTATCATCTACAAAACCAGCAATTTGTTTCATTGCCGTTGCTGTTAACTCTTTAGCTGTTTTAATATAATAGTTTTTTGTTTCAATAAGCGTTTCATTCATCAAATCTGCTTCACTCCTTACATAATTTCCTTGAGACTCAATCATAGAATTATCATCAAACATAACGCCTAACTCTTGTAGAGCTTTTTCTAATTTATCCAAAGCTAATTCCGCTTTAGATTTTATTAAAGCCTGCTCTTTTAACTCAACATCCCTTTTAGCTTCAAACTCTTCTTTTAATTTATTTTGGTGTGCTATTTGTGCATCTAGATTTTTTTGTTCAATTTCTAACTGCCGTTTTCTTTCCTCTAATTCTCTTTGTTTTTCAGAAACCTCTACCATTTGATTATCTATACTTGCCATATTATCTTGATAATAAAAGTTCTTTTTAGACTGACAATCGGTTAGTTGCGATAAAACTGTAAACCCTAATTCCTTCACTCGTTTAGCATAAAACCTACTCTGCTCATAAGTATCCTGACTCAATAAACTCTCTAAATCTACTTTAGCCAAATACGCTGTCTCATTTGCTTCACTACAACCACATTTTCCTGACAATTCTTCTACAATCATAAATGATTTTATTGCTTTATCTGCATATTCATGAGTATGAGTCATGTTATTCATTTCATATGCTTTTTTAATATGAGAATACGCATAACTTGCTGCAGTAAGTGCATCATTATATAAATCCTGAGCATTACTAGTTAAAAATATAAAACAAAATAAAACCAAAACTATCTTTTTCATGTTTCAATACATTAATTTAATCACAACAAAGATACAATATATTAAGTGTTTTATTCAAATAAATAAGTAGTTAATCGATATATCAAGCACTTAAACCACCTAATTACGGTTAAACTATTTTACAAGTAATAAATTTCATACTGAATTAAAATAATAATTTTATATTTTTACTTTAAAAATATGAAGTGGTTTTAAACTTTTTTTGATTCTGGCGAAAAATAATTATTTTTCACTCAATTGAAGTGTTTTTTACGCTTCATAGCAGCGCTACGAGGTAATAAAAAGACGAAAATTGAGTGAAAAAGAACATTTTTATAACGAATTAAAAAAAGTTTAAACCACTTCTATAAGAAGATTTTACAAAAAGTATATAATACCATTCATTTTTCTTATGAATTACTGTTAGGAGAAAATTTTATTACAGTAAATTCATAAGAAAAATAGTTTAAACAAAAAAATTAACATTCATTATAAAAAAATTGAAAGTTAATTACGTAAATTACGTCTATACATTTTATGAAACGACTAGTAATATTTTCTATTAACCAAAATCTCAATAATGCTATAACATTATTAGACTCTTTAGAAACCGAAACATATATCGATACTACAGTGGCTCCATATTATTCGAGTATTGGTTCTCATATTCGTCATATTCTTGATTTTTTTGACTGTATTGTTACTGGGTTAGACACTAACAATATTGATTTAACTGCTCGAAAACGTGATGAAATTATATCCACAAATAAAGAAGCCGCAAAGTCTTATATTCATAGTTTACAAAAAACTTTAACTTCTTATATCGATGTAAATACCGATTATTTACTTCATGTTACAGATCATTTAGGACTTGGTAAAGCTACAGTAAATTACACACTAGAAAGTATTCTTACACACGCTAATAGTCATGCAACACATCATTACGCTATTATTGGTTATATCCTTTCGCAATTAAATATAGAAATAAATATTTCTCAATTTGGATACAACCCAACGAGTCCTATTAACGAAAAACAAAGTATTTAGTTTTTAATGTTGAGAAAAGAGTTTAAACCACTCCAAAATAAAAAACGCTATTTCTTTCCAAATAGCGAATTCATTATTGTGCGAATTCCTCTAAATGTCATAAATATTGCAAATCCTGCACTTATTATCCCTAAAACAAGCACTGGTATATATAATTGATGATTTTGATTCTTAAATGCCGAATGTATAATAACCGGACTAATGAACATAAAAATCAATGCTATAGCCATTCGTTGTACTCCTTTTCCTAATAATTCTCTATCTGTCCTTCTGGGTTCCATAATTATTTATTGCGTTTCTGACACTACCATATTGTACTAATAACTGCTCGGCTTTTTCTCTATCAACCTTTAACTCTTCTATAATCATTCGTATACCTCGATCCACTAGTTTATCATTACTGAGTTGCATATCCACCATCTTATTTCCTTTTACCCTCCCCAATTGAATCATTGTAGCGGTAGAAATCATATTCAATACTAATTTCTGAGCAGTTCCTGCTTTCATACGAGAACTACCAGTCACAAACTCTGGTCCCACTGTTACAACTATAGGTAATTTCACTAAATTAGCTAATGGACTCCCCTCATTACAGGTTATACAACAAGTAATTATGGCATTTTCATTACATTTTTGTAAGGCTCCTAGCACATAAGGCGTTGTGCCAGATGCTGCTACACCTATTACTATATCTTTATCTGAAACATTATAAACCTTAAGATCATTCCATCCTTGCATAGTGTCATCTTCTGCAAATTCAACCGCTTTACGAATAGCTGTATCCCCACCAGCAATTAATCCTACTATTACCCCATGTGGGACACCAAATGTAGGTGGGCATTCACTTGCATCTACTATACCCAATCGTCCACTGGTTCCTGAACCGATATAAAATAATCTTCCTCCTGTCTTAAGCTTTTGAACAACTTTAGAAACCACTTTTTCTATTTGAGGAATTGCTTCCTCTACGGCATCAGCCACTTTTTTATCTTCCTTATTAATATTAGTCAACAACTCGGATACCTTCATTTTTTCTAAATGATTATATTCTGAATCTTGTTCTGTAATCTTAGTAAATACCATAACTCAAAAATACTTATTTTTTTTAGTAAAAAAACCAGTAAAACAATAGTATTACTGGTTTGAAAATTATTTATTGAGTTATAAAATCACTATGCCTCAATTAATAAATTAAGCGTTTCACTAGGTAACATTGCCTTGGAAACTTTTTCTAGATTTGGCCAATAATACCCTCCCATATCAACAGCTTTACCTTGAGCGTTATTTAATTCTTCAATTATTCTAGATTCATTTTTCTCTAACTGCTTAGCAAGGTCTTTAAATTCTTTCTGTAATTCTAAATCTTCTGTTTGTTTTGCTAATTCCTGAGCCCAATATAGAGCTATATAGAAGTGACTTCCTCTATTATCTAGTTCATTTACTTTTCTAGAAGGAGATTTTTTATTGTCTAAGAAATCAACCGTAGCCTGATCTAAAGCCTTGGCTATAACTAGTGCTTTTGTATTGTTATTTTTATCCGCCAAATGTTCTAAAGACACAGCTAGAGCTAAAAATTCCCCTAATGAATCCCATCTCAAATGTCCTTCTTTATTAAATTGTTGTACATGCTTCGGAGCTGAACCACCTGCTCCTGTTTCAAAAAGCCCACCTCCATTCATTAATGGGACTATTGATAACATTTTTGCGCTTGTTCCTAATTCTAAAATAGGAAAAAGATCTGTATTATAATCTCGCAATACGTTACCAGTTACAGATATAGTATCTTCTCCTTTTATTATTCTTTCTAAAGAAAAACGAGTTGCTTCTACTGGAGACATAATTCGGATATCTAATCCATCTGTATCGTAATCCTTTAAATACTTATTTATCTTTATTATTAACTGTGCATCATGTGCTCTTTCTTTGTCTAACCAAAAAACAGCAGGAACTCCAGTTGCTTTAGCCCTACTAACAGCCAATTTCACCCAATCCTGAATTGGAGCATCTTTTACTTGGCACATACGCCAGATATCCCCATTCTCTACTTTATTTTCAATTAATACTTTTCCTGATTCATCTACTATACGAACACTACCGTTCCCTTTAATTTCAAATGTTTTATCATGAGACCCATATTCTTCTGCTTTCTGAGCCATAAGCCCTACATTAGGCACAGTACCCATTGTAGTAGGATCAAAAGCTCCATGCTCTTTACAGAAATTAATGGTTTCTTCATAAATTCCTGCATAACAACTATCTGGAATTACTGCTTTAGTATCTTGTAATTTCCCATCTGCATTCCACATTTGACCAGACGTACGAATCATCGCTGGCATTGAAGCATCAATAATAATATCACTTGGTACGTGTAGATTTGTTATACCTTTATCAGAATTCACCATTGCTAATTGGGGTCTATTCTTATAACAAGATTTTATATCCGATTCAATCTCTAACCTTTTGGCTTCTGGTAATTTTTTGATTTTATTAATAAGGTCTCCAAATCCATTATTAACCTCTACTCCTATTTCTTCGAGTATAGTAGCATGTTTATCAAATACATCTTTGAAAAACGATTTTACTGCGTGACCAAATATTATAGGGTCTGATACTTTCATCATTGTAGCTTTCAAATGAATAGAAAATAACACATTCTTAGCTTTAGCGTCTTCTATTTGTTCATTTAAAAAGGAAATCAATGCTTTTTTATTCATTACTGTTGCGTCAATCACTTCCCCTTCAAGCAATGGAAAGCTCTCTTTTAAAAGAATGGTACTCCCATCTTCTCTTTTAAATTCAATTTTTACTTTACAGGATTCTGACACGGTAATTGATTTTTCATTAGATCTAAAATCGCCACTAGACATTGTAGCTACGTGAGTTTTAGAATCTGATCTCCAAACTCCCATTGAATGAGGATTTTT
Organism: uncultured Flavobacteriaceae bacterium; assembly: GCA_963768325.1. Classification (GTDB taxonomy): domain Bacteria; phylum Bacteroidota; class Bacteroidia; order Flavobacteriales; family Flavobacteriaceae; genus Aquimarina. Next base: position 36,725 of record CAVYIL010000072.1, read on the forward strand.
TCTTGCATATTGTTTTACAGGATAGGGGGCTCTACGATCAGAGTTTCCTTCTCTAAGAACAGGGTTTACTGCACTTCCTTTGATTTTATCATACCTAGTTTTAATATCCTTTTCTTTTTCATTTTTTGGTTCTTCTGGATAACTAGGAATATCAAATCCTTGAAGTTGTAACTCTAAAATAGCAGCTTTTAGCTGTGGTATAGAAGCACTAATATTAGGTAGTTTTATAATATTAGCTTCTGGCATTAAGGCTAAAGTTCCTAATTCGGCTAATGCATCTACTTGTTTCTGTTTATCTGTTAAATTTTCTGGGAAATTAGCCAAAATCCTAGCTCCTAGCGAAATATCTTTTGTTTCAACCGTAATATTTGCTGCTTTAGTAAATTTCTTTATGATAGGTAACAAAGAATATGTTGCTAAAGCCGGAGCTTCATCTGTCTTAGTATAAATAATTTTTGAAGTTTCTAATCCCATATGTTTTGATTTTTATTAAGGTGCTTCCATATTTTATATAGTGAAAACTTATTTGTGACACCTCATTTTGTTATACTATTATAAAAAAATGACATTTTACTATACAATCTTTCTTAGACAAAAATCGATTAGAGTCTTTAACTTAGCTTGATTAAAAGCTTCACTTTTTTATAATTCCTATTTACGAAAAGTTTCCGAGCGCGAAGATACAAATCTAGACAGGTAAATGCAACCTGTTCAATATTAGTTTTTGTGATAAAAAACCAAACAATATAACTTAAGTTATAATTCTAGCTATTTGTTTAAATAAATAAAAAGGGGGATTATTTACTGAAAGTTTTTTATACATAAAAAAGCCATATCAGAATATAAACATTTTGACATGGCTTCCTCCAGAATTAATTCTATGTAAGCTGTTTTACCCGCAACAAAATAAAAACTTTCGTTTTTTATACCATCTAATTTATTTCTAGAATTTAGAGCAGATAAATACTTAAAAATAATATTTAATATATTTTATTACTACTCTTTTAGACTAATACGAGTACTTTTGTTTCTAAATCGCTATCGCAATTTTTCATTTTTTTACCCTGTTAGTCTATGTCTTCTCAAAATCAAAAAAAAACTCAAAACTTAATTTTCCTCTTTAAATTTCATTTTGAAATGATTTTAAAACCTTATTTGTCTAAAATAATTTCAATTATGCATCTAAAAAATAATTTTCATTTATTATTTATAATGATCTCAAGATTATTGTTTTTACAATTATTAGTGTATTAATAATGTTATCATAAAAACAATTCTGAATTTAGAAATCCTTTTGTCATTCTAATTTCTATTATAGTAAAAGTAATAAAATAATAGACAACAACCTATTGTTTGTAATTATTTAATTATCAACACCTTATAAACAAGGGTTATTAACTTTTGTTTATAAAAAAGGGTCATCAATTGATAACCCTTTTTTATGAACAAAATAGAAATATTAATTTCTTTTTTCTTTGATACGTGCTTTCTTACCTGTAAGTTCTCTAAAATAAAATATTCTAGCTCTACGCACTTTACCTCTTTTATTAACTTCAATCTTTTGAAGTGCTGGTAAGTTTAATGGAAAAATACGCTCTACTCCAACTGTTCCAGACATTTTTCTGATCGTAAAAGTTTCTGTAGCTCCAGAACCTCTTCTTTGGATCACAACTCCTCTAAAGAACTGAGTACGCGTTTTAGCTCCCTCTTTGATTTCGTAATAAACAGTGATTGTGTCACCTGCTGAAAAATCAGCCATTTCTTTTTTTGTAACAAATTCGTCTTGTACGAATTTTACTAAATCTTCCATGTATTGGTTTACTTAAATTATATTAAAACAACATTCGCGATTCTCACCAGAGGTTGATTTAATTGGCTGCAATATTACTAAAAAATTGGTAATTAACACTACTAATTACCTAATTTTATTATTTCACAATAATATACTAGAATTCAAAGTGTTATTACTGGTTATGCAATTTAAAAATAATATTTATAAATCGTATATATCCTTCTAGTTGTGAGAAAAACCATAATCGGTAATTGTACCACAGGTTTTAAAGCCTTTTTTAAACAATTATCCTTACAATTATATAGTAAAGTTAAAGCAGCAATAAATTAATTTATTGCTGCTTTAACTTTTACTGTTATTTAATAGATTATTTTATAATAATCAGTTACTATCACTTAAAAGCCCGACTTGTAGACGCGCCCTCAAAAGAACTCCATGAGGTAGAAGAACTAGCTCCTGCGCTTTTAGTCGTAAAACTTGTTTTACCTTTTTCTAAAATTAAATCTGATACATCAAGCGCTTCCCCTCCTTCTCGTACAAATATATTAGCCTTAGGATTAGCTAATCGTAGTCCATTAGTCTCAATTTTAAAATAATAATCCAATTTTTCACCTGTTGCAAATCTATTCCCAAATAACTGATTAGATACTCTTTCTCTTATTAAAGTTGCCTCAGAACCAACACCTGTTTTAAGTTTACCATGTGGATTGATATCAGAAAAGTATTGACCTTCTGGAAAAGTTGTCGTTAATTCGTTTCTATTAATTCCTTTAACTTTACTTTTCACCACCTTTGCTTTAGAAGCTAATATTTTTTTAGATTTTCTTATTCCTCTATATCCTTTTTTAGATGTGTAATGGTATAATGGCTTAGATGGTTTTGGTCTAGGTTGAATTTTAGGCTTTTTGGTAACAACCGGATTTTCTGTTGACGAAAGCCTTCTTGCTCTTTTAGGAATTTTATAGGTTTTGAAAAATTTCGGATTTGCATGCTCTATAGACTCGGCTATGCTTCCTGCCCCCGCTGGCATATTTCCATCTACATCGACATAATTGATAGGATTATTATTAGTATAGGTATATGGGGAATAGTTAATATGTAAGGGGTCTGGTTGTAAGAATATTCTTTTTTCCGGATCGTATAATCGAGCTTTAAAATTATATAACCCTACTTCTTTATCATACTCTTGTCCTGTAAATAGATAAGTTCCTAGTGGATACTCCCCATTATCATAAGAGTGATCAATTTTACCAAATGGATCATAACTATACTGTTCTTCTTTTTTATGGTTCATACCATTAATTACATAGCGTAGACTACTTTGGTAATCTCTTATAAAGTAATATGTAACTTCATCCTGTATCATGGCTATAGGTGCATATTCAGCTCCATAAATATATACCCTGTCCCATGTTTTATTAAAACTTTTGTCACTTTTGTTTCTTTGATAGAGTGTTTCGTATACTGGCAGAGATCGAGTACCCCAAGTGTAAGTATGAATACTATTAGTAGTTGGTTTAGATGAGTTTTCTACTTTCTTCATCACTCTTCTATTAGAGGCATCATACGTATAAACCAATTGTTGTTGATTTTTAGTTTCCTCATTTTCTGCTCTTACATCGTTTTCTACTGTTTTAGAAAATATCATAAATACCTTTCGAGTAAACTTATCGTAATGTAGCATTGTATGCTTACCCAGTGGTGTTCTCTCTATTTCTGTATACTGCCCTATGTCGTTAGCACTTATAACATTGCTGTTTATTTTATTATTATCTTTATATGTATAGCTTTTGTTTAAGATACTATTTCGAGAGTTTTTATAATCTGTAATATTACCATTTGCATCATAACTATAACTAAATTCCTGAATATTGCCTGATACAGTTTTTATTGCAGTTTTAAGTTGATAACGATTATCATAAGTATACTTCCAATTAGTGCCTTGAGATTGTCCTTCTAGTATTTCTTCTTTTTTTAAAATTAATCCATCTAAATAATCCTCACCTTTTTCTAGATAGTTTACTGTTTCCTTAAAAAGGGATTCTGATGGAGATTCTTCTTTTTTATTCAATACTACATCTTGACTTTTGAAGTGTTCTTGTAGAGTATATTTAGTTACTCCCGAAATAGTGCCTTCATTAAACCTTTTGCGAATTACTTTTCCATTTATACCATATTTATATTTAGCATATTGAAATAAATTTTGTGCGTTTCCTATTCCATATAGTCTTCCGTTTTTATCGTAGGTATATTCTATTTCTGTACCGTCAGGATAAGTAATCGCTTTTAATTTTCCATCGATGTAATATTGATAAGAAATGGTCTCTTCGGATTTGTTCCCAATCTTTGTTTTTTTGACTATTATCTGACCTCTTTTGTTATATTCATAGTTAGAAATTATTAATCTATCATTATTGATGCTGGTTTCTTGTGTTAATCTGCCTTTAGAATTATTAGCTTGCTGATTATATGTATCATATGTCCATGTTTTCATTGGTTTAGTATTGATATGACTATCCCAAACTGTAACATTAGCCAATAAATTCATTTTATCTTCGTCAAATACCCCTGGCACTTTAGTAATTCCTGATTCTATTGGTCTGCTTTGATTGTCATATTTCACATAATTCCAAGATATATTACTTTCTGTTTTGGAAAAATTGTCGATAGAAACAAATACAGGAAGCCCTTTTTTATTTTTTATGGTATAGCTTGTTCCTTCATCAACACTAAACACACTTAATTGCTTACTTACCAAATCTTTAGTTTCTAATGTATTGACGTACTTATTTTTATTTTCCTGTGCGTATGATAGTGGTAACCTATAGGCTACTTTGCTACTATTTACAGAGTTACTATATGTATGTCCACTGATGGATTCTCCATCTTTAGTTGCTATCACTCTTCCAAACACATCACTTACGGATGCTTTATCTTGGTTTCTTTTTTGTGTAGTAATCGTAGAAAATTTCAATTTATTTTCTTCAGAAATCCCAATACTTTCCTCTAGTCTATCACCTATTTCTCCTTGGTAGGTTTTTCTGGTTGTATTTTCTGGGTTGTCAACTATATTCGGTTGATGAATTGCTACAACTCTTTGTAGTGCATCTTTGCTGTATACTGTTTTATAGAACATCTTAGATGAATCCAATTTTTCTCCCAGATCATAGGTTTGGTTCTTTATAGTTGCTTTTTGATAAAATTCAGCCAAATGACCTGTAATCTCATTATCTGTACTATTATATACTGCAAACCCTGTTACATACGATAAATCATCTTTAGTTACCAAAGCTGGTTTTGTGTGTATTATTGCATTACCCCAACCGTTATATTTTATTTCGGTTACTACTTTACCTTGTATTTTATTGTTTTCATTATCAGGATTCAAATAAAAATATTGATGTTGTATAGAGCGAGACATTCCGTCCATATAATCCATAGAAAGTATTGGAGATTGTGCTACTAACACATTACGAATATCTCCTGTAAATGATATATCGCTTTGAGAAACTTGATCATTTTTAAATTGATATGCTTGTTCTCCGTCAACATAAATAGTTATTATGTCTCCTAAATCAATAACTAGAAAATTCTTTTTAGTTCCTATTTCTAAATTTATATCTTTTTGAACTTGGGTATCCGTAATTCTTAAATTTACTCCTTTTCGATCTATAGTATACTTACTATGAGTAAGTGTAAAGTTTTTAGAAGCTGTAAAAGAAATCCCATATTCATTGGATAATACGGAGTACGGTATTCCGTCTCTTGGCACTTGATTATCATAGAATTTACCTTCTCCTTGAAAATGTACGGATAAGTTACTATTTGGTCTTCCTGAATTATACTCTTCTTTTCTGTTACTTCTACTATAAAAGTGTCTTGTATAACTACTTACTTCTCCTTCGTCACTAATTGACGCTATATGCTCTTGGGCATCATCATAGATGTGTTTAATTTCACCACCATTATTGCTTATAGAACTTATTTCTAAACCATTATCATCATATGTGGCAAGAGTAGTTGCTGCATATACAGGACGTAATAATATATCGTCAATCAATAGTGATCCTCTTACTTGTATCATCGGAACTTGACCACTTTCTATTATCCCTTCTACATATTGCCAGTCATTTGTGGCTGTAAACTTTATAAGTTGATCTTCATTCTCTATTCCGTTTTTTTCTACATCAGTGATTATAATCTCCCCTCTAGCTGTTACATTTTTTTCTTTTTTAATCCAAGCTGAAAGAAGATATTGTGTAGTAATACGTTCATTCATACCTGGGAGTACCTTTTTTATATTGCTAATTTTAAAACTATGTTCTCCTGAATGATTATCTGATTTTAGCTCTCCTTCTGAAAAACTTAGATTTTGATCTGATTCAAATCCTAGATACAATGCTTTTTTCTTAGAATCATTAATATCAAGTGATTCAAAAGTAAGTATTGGTTTTTTATGCTGATGGTGTAATACAATACTATGTCTTTCTCCTTCTGCGTCTTCTATTACCGTAGGAATACCTGTATCAGAATCTCTATAAGCAATAGTTTGTGTTTTGATCCAATTATATTGATAAGGCACATATACTAACTCACTTTTAGCTGGTATACTTTCTATATGCTTTTTTATATTTTTATGTCCTCCTGATAATTTTACTAGATGAGTTTTGTGATCATCTAATTTCTTCTTTAGTATATTTATTTGTCTCGCAATATGTCCCCTTGATTTTTCACTTATACCCTCTAATTGAGTTCCTAGAGTACTAATGTTCAACCCTGAAGGACCTACAAGAGAAACCACAGATATATTATTAAGTTGATTATTTAGGTTATCTAATGCATTTTTATAATCCTGATGAAAATCTCCATTATGAACAGCTTCAATTTCTTTAATTGCAAGATCATGTTTTGTAGTTTCTAATGCTATTTTTACATCTCTTATTAAGGCATCATGGCTTTTATCTAATGCATTTGCTATATTCTCCCTAAGCTTGTGATATAAATTTGTTTCTACTGCCTTTATATATTCAACATTCTTTACTAAGCCCTTCAGGTTGTTTTGATCGTCTATTAACTCTGTAGATAATTTACGTTTGGCAAATATTCCATTTTTTAAATTTTCTATATTTTGTTCTAACTCTTTTATCCCAGAATAAAGGCTTTTTATTTTTTCTTTCGCGGCATTTATTTTGGGGTGTAAAATTCCATATCCAATAACATGAGAAAGCAAACCTCCTATCCAGGTTAAATCTAAATCTTTATTATAGTTGTCAATCTCAACATGTTCTTGATCAATCTGCTGGTGATAATCTTTAATCCTATTATAAGAATTCTCTATACTGCCTTGTAATTCATTAACTTCTTTATGTATTGCATCTACATAATCATTTTCTTTTAGCATTCTTTCTTTAAAAACTTCGATATTTTTAACTAACCCATCTATCTCTGAGTTTAACTGATGGATTTCGATGCTTAAATCCCTTTCGTTTTTTAATATTATATCGGTAGCCCTGTGTACATCGATATATTCCTTATGTAAATTTTTTAGGTTACTTAAGTATGTGTTTTCCGAGTTTTCTTTAGAGGTGATATCACCTATAATTTGTGTTATTACTTCTTCTGGTTTAGTATAATTATCTGGATTGTCAGCTTTCTTGGCTTTATAAAAGTTTTTGGGAGCTTTAATTATTTTGTTATTTACTGTAAAGTCATCATAAGCTATTACATCTACCGCCGTAATAATTTCTGGGTTTTCTCCTTTCTGAATAGATGATACTGATATAAGATGTTCTGAAAGTCTATTTTGTTTTCTTAACTGATCCAAATGCTCAGATGCGTATCTGTATGTGCTTTTATGCACTTCTTTACTCCCATCTACAGAGTTACCTTCCACTATTTCTTTTCTCAAAACCAAATTGTTAACTATAGATGTAAGCTCGTATTCGTAGCGTGTTTTGTGTACTACCTCATCAACTATGTTAATTTCCTGAGCTGGTCTAACACTGTATATTTTAGTTTCTATAAACTTATTATCTTTTATTTGGTGTAATAAATCCGATTTCCATACCTCGTAAAAGGTGTAATCCTGAGATACTGGAATTTTCTTTGTATTGTATGTAAATGAGGCATACGGATGACCATCTAATGGACTTATATATCCTAATTCAAAAGAGGTTTTATCATCCATATCTCCTAATTTACCAGGATCATATGTCACTATACTTTTATCTATATCGATACTTTTATCTATATCGATACGTTTATCTATATCGATACGTTCTATAATTTTATTGAAGACAGTTACTACATGACCAGTAGCTCCATCAACCATTGTTCCATCTTTATTTTTAACTTTTCCAAAAGAATTATGTCTATTAAGGAAATAATGTTCTGTATACCCTCCATCTGTAGAGTCCAATGCTATTGTAATATTTGCATATCCTCTTTTTAACTCGGATATCTCTTCATCTGTGGTTATTTCGTACTCTTTAGTACTTGGTATATCTGTAACTTTTCCATAGAAAGCGGAACCAGAAATAGAGTTATAGGCAATATGATTAGAATCATACTTATAATAGTGATTACCTAAGGAAATATCCCCTTGCTTAATAGCTACTTTTGTAACTGGATAATCATAAAGTTCTTTTTCGAATGAATCTCCTTTAATTTTATGCAGAACAACCTCTGTAGCATCTTTATAAGGTCTACGTTCTTTTCTCATTCTAGCTTCTGAAGAGGTGCCTTCTTCTGGTCGAGAACTAGTTATGTATTCATTTTCAGATACATACCCATTTTCTTCATCTACTGGACCATAGCTTACATAAGCTCCTGATCCAACAGTTGATGATATGGAATCTTGATGCACTACTCTATTTACGCTCGAAGGTATATTCTTGGACTCATAAATAGTACCATTACGCAATCGTAAAACGTGATTTTCAATTCGTATTGATTCACCTTCTTTTACCTTAAGGGTATAGGGTACAAAATTATCAATAATATCATTACTACCTCCTACCAGTTTAGTGTGTTCATTTAATCGAAATACATCATTAGTCACTTCATTCCATTTACCATCAGATTGTCTATAAAAAAGTTTGCCATTTACCGATATGTAATTATTAGAAATAGAAGTGCTTTTATGATTTGTGCCTATAATATCACTTACTAACTCCTTGGCAACTGGCTCCATTATTATACTAGCCGTACCAATCATATCTGCTACTTTATTAATAACTTGGAGTGCCTCTGTGGCAACAGCAACCTCTCCTAAGCCTGGTATTATAGCCATTACTACCTGAACTGCTATATTTACTACTTTAAAAGATAGATCAATAGCTTCGTCGATGTATTTAGGTGTTTTAATTTTCTCATTAGAAGCTTCGCTAATCAATTCCCAATGATCTTTACTCTTATTGGGGTCATATTGAAAAAATTTAGGGGTTTTATAAAGTTTACTTTCCTCACTTTCTACCAGAGTAGAAGTAACATCATTAGAAAATCCATTGGTATAATAAGGTGAGGTAAACTCATTTGTCACAAAACTTTCACCATTATATCGAAAGGTATAGTTTTTTCCGTTATCAGGTGCCTGGCTGTCTTTTATCAATAAACTATGTGCTCTTCCTATTTTATTGATAACATCGCCAACAACAAAACTTTCTATTCCTTCTTGACCAATTGCAGAATGCAAATGAGACAATTTGATGTTTTCATAATTTTCGTCCCACACAATTCCATATGTACTATTGATCTTTTTTAGATCACTTTTAAGCATTTCATGCAAACTTCCTATTAATGGAATATCATTTGCTGTAGGAATATTTTCATCAAAATTATCATAGGTTTGTAATACCGCAAAACTATTACCCAACTTAAGATCAATTTTTCCATCTCTTCCTAACAAAAATGAAAATGCAGAAACATAATTTTCTATTCCATTTTCTGTTAAATCAAGGTTTTTTGCTAATTTATTTAATTCTGACTTTATTAATACTTTTGAAACCTGTGTAACAGGGTCTATATCTGGAATTATACCAGTTAACTGATTTACAAATAATTTAAATTTTTCCTTACCAAAAAGCAATTTTTTATTTAGTTGTTCGCTATTACTTTTCCAATTCATGTTTTCGTCGTGATGGATCAAATTAACATCCACATTAACTCCATGAGCATCTGATACTACTGCTACTATTAAGTTGTTCTTTACACTAATTGCTGACCGATGATCCAACTTTTCTTCATACGATTCATCCTCACTATTAAATATAAGGTCGAATCCTTCTTCTATTTTATCTTTTACTTCCTTTACGGAGTTTGATTCTATAAGGTCTTTAAAATCCGCTCGTAATGGGCTGATATGGATATTCCATATAAGACCGTCCCAACTGTAAACATATAATAAATCAGATACTTCGTCTAATAACGCTACAAAATTATCTCCAGATTCAAAAGTAAAAAACTTACTCATGAGCTTTACACCTTTATTTTTCCGATTCCATTCCCCTGGAATTAAATTGTTTTTCTGAATAATTTCAACCTGAGATTTACCCCAAGAGGATGTCAAAGCAAAGAAGTCGTTCTGTAATGTTATGTGGTATACTTTTCTTGAATTTAATTCTTCATATTTATCTTTTTTCTTATATAATATTTGTTGATGACTATAAAATAAAGGTTTTTTACCTCCAATTAAACCATTTGCAATTTCTATTAGCTTAAATATTTCATTTTTAACCCCTGCTTTAATATCTAAGAAGACTTTTTCTGCAGCTTTATTGTCACCTTTTATCCAATCTGTTAATGCTTTATCTATGTCTCCATTCGCAATATCATCACTCACATTGTACATCTTTTTGACTTCCTCTTTCGCATAATCTTTAGCTGAATCAAATAGTATTTTTAATTCTGGAACTGCTTCTGAGATAACACTAAAAACCTTTTCCTTTAATTCTTTCAATACTCCCTTGTGATATTGATCCTTGGCATAATAATGATCATAAAAATATCCATCAAATTGCCCTAAATCCTTTTCCTTCCATCGGTCTCCAATCCATTGATATACTTTTACATGACTTCGAGGAAAAGTTAAATCCTTAGATTCAAAAATTGCCACAACATAATCAGATCCATAAAACAATTCTGGAGCGCTCCAAGGTGTTTTTACCCCATAAATATCATTAACTAACTCTTCTGGAAATTTAATTTTAATATCTGTAGTCCCTTCTTTTATTTCTTGTTTTCCGTAGTGATAAGCGTAGCTAACTCCTTCTGATAAAGTTTGTTGCTTTATCGCTGCATATAAAGCTCCTGTATTAGAATCGTATAATTTTGTCTCTGCTTTGGTTAATCCTGCTTTAACGTTATCAGTGGAATTTAATCCAAAATAATCAAAAAGTGTTGAAGGTTTATATTGATCTCCTTTGGTATCTAAATATTTTATAGAGGTTAGTAATCGTTTCTGCAATAAGCCATTAAACTTTGTTTTATTTAAAAATTTATATCCAAATTGTACTTGACGCTGAACATCTCCTTTTATATTTTTAAGAAGTATACTCGATAGATACTTTGTCTCATATCGCTCCTGATAGGCATCTTGATCATTGGTCGAATTGCCATTATATTTTTCTGTGTGGGGATCAAAATACTCTACATTATTTTTGTTTTCGTAAGTAAATTCAATGGTTTTTCCTCTAAAACCTTTTACTTTATCTAAATACGTTGCTTTTGTATGATATAAAGCATTATTACCTTCTCCTACTTGTTCTTCTACTTTGGTATAATAAAACTCTACTTGTTCTCCATATATATCTTCTATCGCCGAAATATTATAGGATATTGGCAATAAACTTTGTGCAGCTTTTATTTCATCATTCTCTTTTACTTCTGTAACAACCGAACTACCTATCCAATTTCCCCATTTTACATTATACTCTACTCCATTGGATTCGTGAGAAGTTAAATTATCAGAATTGATTCTAGATCTACCATCCCCGTATATATAAATCTGACCATCTGGATAATATAATCTCCATTGATCTATCTCTCTTCTATTGACTTCTTTATTTTTAGAGTTTATTTTTGCTGTATAGACTAAATGTTTCACAACCCAATCTGGTTGACTTGCAATTCGGTATACTTTTTCTGAAGTTAATTTGTGGTTTACAATTTTCTTATCCTCCTCTATAAATAGCAAAGGATATGTATTTCCTTTGGCATATAGCATATACTTATCATCTGCTAATGTACCAGTCTGCTGCGTTAATCGAATAATCTTATCTTCGGGGTGCTCCCAGCCTAAACCCAATATACCTTGCTTTTGATCTTTATTCCAAATACTGGCTTTTTGAGAGACACCTTCACTATTATAAGTTAGACTAGAATCATATCCATCTATAGCAAAGATAGCGTGTTGTAAATTTACATTTCCTGTTCCTAAATCTACTTGATCAATCGGGATTGCTCCTCCTTCTTGTATTTCTGTTAACGTTTTTAAAAAAAATATATCTTCGCCAGTAACTATTGCTTTTGCCATAGTATAGGTGGGAAAAAAATTACTAAATAATAATAGAAAAGAAAGCATATAAGCCCCTATTCTGTTTTGTGTTTCAATTCTCATTCTCTATGAATTGTTTTAATTGTTAGTTAGCCCTATTTTTCCCGAAATAAATATTTAAAACAAAGTTCAAAAATGACTTACTTGGGAAATTTATTTTATATAAAATTTCTGCTAAATTAATTTGAAAAAAAAAGAATTAAATAACGTTAGTCACACTTACTACTTTAGTCACATTGATGATTAACAAAATATAATGGTATCGCCTTTTAAAATTTTTAATAAAAATTAGTTTAACTAATTTATTATCAGTCATTTATATATAACGTTTATAAATATAGAATAAACTATTATATTTTATAATTTAACATGTATAGTTAAAAGTTTATTAAAAACCATTACCCAATAACATTCTGATAATAAAGTATTTATATCTAAAATATTTTTTCCACCCAAGGAGGAGGAGTCTGTACAAAAGGTTACAAAAAAACATTAATAGACGCTCTTAATGCAATACGTTTAAAACACAGGTAGAACTTCATATAAAGAAGTGGTTTAAACTTTCTTCTGTTTGCTATAAAAATGTTCTTTTTTACTTAATTTTCGTATTTTTATTACTTCGTAGCACTGATACGATGTTAAAAAGCAATTATTTTTCGCCAAAATCAAAAAAGTGTAAACTACTTTCATTAAAAATAACCTATGTGGAACAAAACTAAAATGCTATTAAATTTGACTTAAAAACGCATTGGTTTTATATCCTGAAAAATTGCTTTGTAATAGATTATTTTTATTTCATTATTGAGTATAAAAAAACTGAAATAGCTTATGTATATAAAGAAGTGGTTTAAACTTTTTTCAATTCGCTATAAAAATATTCTTTTTTGCTAAATTTTCGTCTTTTTATTACCTCGTAGCACTGCTATGAAGTGCAAAAAACACTTCAATTGAGTAAAAAATAATTATTTTTCGCCAGAATCAAAAAAGTTTAAACCACTTCAAAAATAATTTACAATACATTACCCGATACTTACATTAATAATAAAAAAAAGGGTAAAACGTTAAAATAATGAGTACCTTAATTTATTCTTTACTGAATTAAAAAAATAATTTGAATTCAACTAATAACTTTATGGATGAAACTGTCAGACAAAAAATACCCTTTTCTAAAAAACTTGTTGATGCTTTTATGCAATACGGAATTATCAAAACGTACAAATCGGGTGAAAACACTGAATTAATCAATAGTTCTCATTCCGAATATAGTTTTTTAATATCTGGACTATTAAAGTTATTTATTGAACACGAAAACAAAAAAACAATTTTATATCATCTAGAAGAAAATCAAGCATTTATCCCTACGTTTATTAACCCTTTTAATAATTCTCCTATAACTTGTTCTTCGTTTACTATTAGAGAGTCTATAATCATAACTATTCCTAAGGTTAAAATTTTGGAATGGAGTAATAATTTTTCAGAATTAAAGAATTTTATTAATAGTTCTAACAAAACTCATTATTACTCTTTATTAAAAATAATCATACAACTTATTGAGCAACCTATAGAAGAGCGTGTATTTGATTATTTAAAATTAAATTCATATACCTTTAATACTAATGAAATAAAGGTGTCAAGAAATGAAATTGCTTCGGATCTTAATTTTACTAGAGAAACTGTTTCTAGAACTCTGAAAAAACTAGAAATCAAAAACAGAATAATTCGCAAACCAAGATCTATTTTATTGAATGAATAAAGTGCTACTCTGTTGCTTATTTTAATTTTTTAGGTGTTTTTTGAAACTTAAAAGAACACTCTGAACTTATTGGGGATAAAATACCGAACTTACAGGGGATAATTTTATAAACACTTAAAAAATAGTGATTTTAACACTAAACTAAAGTTTATTGTATTAAAAAAGAGACTATCATTTTAAGATAATCTCTTATACCAAACATAAGCATTGTGTAAATACTAAAAATGTAGTTTGTTTATGACATTTATTATTTACGCATCGCATAATTTGAGGCTCCAGGTAAATCCTTTAAAAAATTAATAAATCCTTTAAATCCTAATCCAATAATAGTGTAAAAACTCTTCATAGCTAAATACTTTTAAATTACTTACTTAAATTTACTCACAAAATACCTTATTTCAAAAAAATTACACTTATATTTTTTTTTAATAGACAAAAAACAAATAAACAGGTATGTAATACACTTTTATGGGGTATAATTTAAAATAAATGTAGGATTTAACTTACATATAGATAGTGCTTTTTTGTTAAAAACACAAAAAACTACTGTTTTTACTTACATTTTTTATTGCTATAATTGCGCTTACAGTAACACAACATTAAATAAACCGTAATTAATATGTGTTTTTTACGGTATATTTAAGTATTTATGAGTTTGAAGAGATACTTTCCACTTAGGATTTTGCATAACATAGTCTACAATCAAGGGTATCATTTTTTCGCGAACACTCCATTCAGGCTGAAGATATAAAATACAATTATTAGACACTTTTTTTGACTGCTCCTCTGCATAAACAAGATCGTGTTTATTATATATAATACATTTTAGTTCATTTGCTTTATCATATATTTCGCCCGTAGGAGGTTTGCTTTTTTTGGGAGACAAACATATCCAATCCCATACACCAGTGAGTGGATAGGCACCAGATGTTTCTATATGCGTTTTAGCGCCTCTTTTTTTTAACCCCTCTGTAAGTAGAGTCATATCCCAAGTAAGTGGTTCTCCTCCTGTTACCACAATTACATCACTGTATTTTAATGCGTTATTAATAATTGTATCCGTTTGAGTAGGTGGGTGTAAGCTAGCATCCCAACTTTCTTTTACATCACACCAATGGCAACCTACATCACATCCTCCAATTCTTACAAAATAAGCTGCAGTTCCTTTATGAAACCCTTCTCCTTGTATTGTATAAAACTCTTCCATCAAAGGAAGCATTTTACCTTCATTTACTAATTGTTGTATTCTTTCTTGCATAAGTTTGCAAAGGTAAATAATAATAAATTATGAAGTAGGAATAGCTAAGTATGAATTATACAGTGTTTTTTAACCAACTAATTACCCTTAGTAATCGCGATGTTATACCATTTTCATTACGGTTATGATAATTGGATACTTTTACAGATTCCATACGACGATTAAGTCATAAGTAGCACTTTTAAAATTGCTACTTATGACTTAATTGTATGGATGAGCTTTTTTATTAGATTAAACAAACTTATCCTATAGGTGGTTAAAAATCTTAAACTTTATTTAGCTTTAAAGAAAGTTTTGATTTTAGAAGCAAAGGATTTTGAGCTATAAGTCTTAGTAACTCCAAAGCGCCCTAACCCTACTTCATTTACTTTCTTTGTCGCATTATATGCTGTTGTTTCTCTCAATGACCTGTCTAATGCATTATTACTTACATCTAAAGACCTTCTTTGTTTTAAGTTTCTTAAATGTATATAAACATCATCAAAGTCTGATCCACTGGTAAATACCCTTGATAATTCTCCATTATTTTGAGTAAATGATATCTCTTCTGTAAAACCTACTGCATTAACTGTTTTTGATGAGTGTAGAGATAATGATTTACTAAATTCATCTAAAAAGCTTGTGTTACCTACTTTCCTTGCACTATAACAAACTGCTAAATTCAAATTAATTTCTACAGTGTTTGCTTTTTTAAGATATTTACCCAAAGAAGATGCTAACTTATTTCTCCGTATAGGAAACCTCCCAAATCCTCTATCTATAGATAGTTTAGAAATATTACCAGCTGCTCCATGTGCGCCTATAGTAACCACTCCATCAAAATCTAAGGCATTAAGGTTAGGTAGATTAATATCGTTAAAAAGCAAATCCTCAAAAGAGACTACTATATTTCCTGTAGACTTAAGTTGAGAGAAAGCCACACTATCCTCTACTTGGTCTAATACGTATAATGGTGCTTCACCATTTCTGTCTACAAAATTTATAGGGTTATTATTAGCATAGGTATATGGGGAATAATTAATATGCTTGGGATCCGGTTGTAAAAAAATTCGTCTTTCTGGATCGTATATACGTGCCTTAAAATTATATAATCCTACTTCTTTAGTATACTCTTGTCCTGTATATAGATAAGTACCTAGTGGCTGTTGGGTACTTACCCGATATGAGTGTGATAACTTTCCATAGGGATCATATCCATATTTTTCCTCTACTGCATTTGTATTAGCATTAATCACGTAGCGCAGGCTACTTTGATAGTCTCTGATAAAATAATAGGTTATGCCTTTGTATATCATCGCAATGGGAGCATAATCCGCTCCGTAAATATAAACTTTATCCCAATCTCCATCAGATGTGTCGTTTTCATTTTTACCTTTTACAAAGGATTCATAAAGAGGTAATGATCGAGTCCCCCATGTATAGGTGAGTGTATCGTTTTTATTTATTGTGTTTTTATAAACTTTCTGTACTCGTTTATTTTTTGCGTCATAAGTAAAAGTCAAACCTTCGCGACTTTCATCTGTGTATATTTTAGATATGTTATGGGTTAACTTATCATACTCTATTAGGGTATTATCTCCTAAAAAAGTTTTTCCTATTTTAGTATACAGTCCTATGGGGTTTACTTCTTCTGTAGAACTATTTAATTTATTGGTTCCCTGCTGATAGGTATAACTCTTATTTTGACTACTATTTGTTGTGTTTTGATAGGTTTGTAAATTACCGTTGGCGTCGTATGTATAATTAAAGTTTTGTCTATTATCCGATTGTTCTTTGGTTGCTACACTAAGTTGATATTGATTATCGTAGGTATACTTCCATTTTGTTTTTTGTAGATCATTTTCTGTTTCTTCTTTTTCTACTACAAGTCCATCGTAATAATTATTACTGTTGTCCAAATATTTGAATTTTTCTTTAAAAAGTGGAACTGTTTCGGTCGAATTAATATTGTTTACTATTTCATTACTTTGTTGATGTTCTTGCAGCGTATATTCAATAGTACTTGTAATAGTCTTATTATTGTATTCTTCTTTAATAACTTTACCATTTATTCCATGTGTGTATTTAGCATATTGAAATGGATTTTGTGCACTACCTATTCCATATAGCTTCCCATTTCTATCATATTTATTATATATTTTAGTTCCATTTGGGTAGGTTATAATATTAAGTTTTCCGTCATCGTTATATTCATAGGATATAGATTGTTCTGGCTTTTTCCCGATCTTAGAAGTTTTGACGGTTAATTGCCCTCTTTTATTATATTTATACTTCGTAGTTACTACTACTCCACTATTATTAACTGTTTCTTTTGTTAGATAACCTTTAGAATTAATCGAATTTTTGTCCAATATGTCATATATCCAAGTTGTCATAGGTGTTGTTTTTATATCCCCCATCCATAAAGGTACATTTGCTAATAATTGCATCTTTTCTATATCAAATATTCCTGGTATTATAACTATTCCTAACTCTACTGGTCTATTCTGATTATCGTATTTTATATATTGCCATGATAAATCGCTCTTTTCTGCTGAGAAATTATCTATGGATACGAAAACAGGGAGACCTTTTTTATTTTTAATGATGTATTTAACTCCCTCATCAACACTAAATTGCTTGGTACCTTGCTCTAATAAATCTAAATATTCTATATTATTAGTATACTTGGTTTCTTCTCCAGATTGAAAGGACATTGGCAATCTATGAGAAATTTTAAACCCATAAGGTGTATAGTCATATTTGTTTTCGCTTAAAGACAATCCATTTTTAGATCCAATTATTCTTCCAAAAACATCGTGTACCTCTGCTTTATCATTATTTTGCTTTTGTGTATTTATGGTTGCAAATTTTAGTCTATCAACCTCTCGAATCCCTAGGTTTTGTTGTAGAGAAGTTCCTGTATTGTTCTGATAATAAATTTTTGTTTTATTTTCTGACGTATTTACAATACCTGATTGTTCTGTCGCTTCAACTCGTTGCAAAGCATCTTTACTATATTCTGTTTTGTAAAATATTTTGTTAGGGGCACTTTCTTTATCTATCGCATAAGTTGTATTTATTTCTGTATCGTTTTCATAAAATTCAGCCAACCTACCTGTTACTTTATTTTCTGACATATCATACTTTACAAATCTAGAATCATACGATATTTTTTTATCTGTAATCAATGCTGGTTTTGTGTGTATTATAGGATTTCCCCACCCGTTATATTGTATCGCGGTGACTACTTTTCCTTGTACTTGATTATTCGAATCCGCATATAGATATTGCTGTTGTATAGGACGGGATAATCCATCCATATAAGTTATTGATGGTATAGGAGATTGTGCTACTAATAATTTACGAACTGTTCCTGTAATGGTTATATCATTCTCTTTGGCTTCATTATTTTGGAGTTGAGTCACCAATTCTCCGTTTACATAAATATCTAAATAAACACCTAAATCTAGTATCAAAAAATTCTTTTTATCCCCAATCATAATGTCTTCAGAAACTCCCGATTCTAGATTAGTAACTTTTAGCACTTCTGCTTTTCTTTCTATTGCGTATTGTTTTTGAGAAATGGTGAAGTTAGTTTTTGCGGTAAAGGATATTCCATATTCTTTTTTTAAAAACGTTTTAGGAATTGTGGTTTCTAGCGTAACATCATTAATTTCAGTAGGTATTTGATCTCCCTTATCAATTCCTTTTCCTTGAAATTCTAATATCAGGTTACTGTTAGGTTTTTCTTGGGTATATTTTTTTTCTTGATTATCTCTACTATAGTAATGTCTTGAATATCCAGATACTTTTCCTTGTTCATCTATTGAATTTATTGATCTTTGAGCATCATCATAAATGTATTTTGTGACATTTCCATTATTAGATATATTGGAGATTATTAAATCATTTTCATCCCGTATAGTTATATTAGTGTTGGAGGAAACGGGACGTACTAACAAATCATCTATTAATAAATCTCCATATCCTTGTATTAATGGTGTTTTGCCAGGCTCTATTAATGCTTCTACATATTGCCAAGAATTAGATGCGGTAAACATTTTTTGATTTTCTTCATTTCTAACAACGAAATCTTCCTGATTCCATACCACAAAAACTCCAGGGGTAGAAACATTTTTTTCTGTTTTAATCCAAGCAGATACTAAATATTGAGTGTGAACATTTGCTACTATTTCAGAAATAATTGCTGTTGCATTTTTAAATTTAAGACTATGGTTTCCGGTATGCTTTTCTGAATGGAGTTCTCCACCGATAAAATCCTGAACCTGACCTTGTTCAAAACCAGAGTATATGGCTTTTTTATTAGAACCTTTTATGTTTACTCCTTCATAAGTGACCATAGGTTTTTTATGTACTTGGTCTAGTGTTACACTTTTGGGGGTACCATCTCCATCCTCTACCACTATTGGCATACCTGTTTCTGAATCTCTAAATAATATTGTTTGTGTTTTAATCCATTGATATGCGTTTGGAATCGTTGTATATTCATTATTAATGACGATTCTTTCTTTAAAATCTATTATTTCTTTATGTTTTTTTAATAAATCTGATAATGTTGTTTTATGAACTGTAATCTTTTCTTTAAGTGTTTCTATTTTAAATTTAATATTATCCTGAAAAAAATTCTCATAATCCTCTATACTGGATTGAGGATCATCAGAGATTGGGAGTATTACATTATACTTTATTATATTTTTAAATTCATCTAATGCTTTACTGTAATCGTCATGTAATTTTTCTGTCTCTATAGTATTCAATTCTGCTATTACATTTTGGTGTTTTTCTGTTTCTACATTAATTTTATGACAATTATCTAGTGCTTCGTGACTTTTAATTATAGATATTTCTAATTGATCTTTAAGATTATAATATGCTATCATTTCATTATGTACTGCTGTTTCGAATCTTACAATAAAATATTTTAAAATATTATCTTCATTTATTAGATTGGTTAGTTCCGTTCGCTTTGTGTGAATTTCATTTCTTTTTTGTTTGATATTTTGTTTTAATTCTTTTATCCCAGAACGCAAACTATTTATTCTATCCTTGGATTCTTCAATATAGCTATGATTAATCCCATAAGCAATACCATAACCTATAAGACCTCCAAACCAACCTATATTTATGTTTCTATAATATTTTTTTATATTTTCTTCCTCTTCTTTAATTTGACTATGCTTGGTATCAATAGAGGTATTACAACTAACTATATTGATTCCTAACTCATTAATCTTAGCATACAGTGCCTCTACATCAATATTATTTTCTATAATTACTTTTTTATAATCA
Organism: uncultured Flavobacteriaceae bacterium; assembly: GCA_963768325.1. GTDB lineage: Bacteria > Bacteroidota > Bacteroidia > Flavobacteriales > Flavobacteriaceae > Aquimarina. The sequence continues at coordinate 57,372 of CAVYIL010000072.1, forward strand.
TCTATATTTTGAGTTAATATGTGTATTTCTGAATTTAATTGATGAATTTCATTTTTCAAATCGTTTTCTTTTTTCAAAATAAATTCAGCTTCTTTATGAACCTCTACATATTCTTTAAGCGTTCCTATTACTTTATTTTCATAGGAGATTTCTACTTGATCTTGGTTACTAATATTTGTGATAATATCATTTAATACATCTGTTGAATTTTTATAATACTCTGCATTATTTGCTACTTTGCTTTTGTAAAAATTCTTAGGTGCCAAAATTTCTTTTTCGTTAATCGTAAATGTATCATAGGCAGTTAAATCTGCAGCTGTTATCAATTCTCTTTCTGTTCCTTTTATAACGGATTTAACCGTCATAAAATGTTCTGTTAATCTATTTAGTTCCTGCAATTGCGTATAGTGCTCTGAGGCATATGTATATTTCGTTTTATGTACTTCTTCTTGTCCACCTGTGGCTGTGCCTATTTTATTTTCTTCTCTTAGCAACAAGTGATTCATATAAGGTACAAACTCGTAGGTGTATAGTGACTTATGTACTACGCCATCAACAACATTTATCTTTTTAATGGGTTGTACATAGTAAATTCTAGATACTTGTAATTCTCCTCCATCTAATAAATGCTTTATATCTCTCTCCCAAACTTTGTAATAGGTGTAGTCTTGTGATACTATTTCTTGATTAGAATTGTATAGTATTGAAGCGTATGGATGCCCATTTAAAGGGGTTATGTTTCCTTTTTCAAAAGTTTTATTATCATCGACATAACTACTATCATAGGTTACCAAATCCATATCTATAAGTTTTAGATCCTGAGGAGTTGCAGGATAACCTGATGATGATGTTTTACCAAAGGAGTTATATCTATTATAGTAAAAATGCTGGATATACCCTCCATCTGTATTAAACAAAGGAACATCTGTATTAATCGGATAGTCTTTAGTACTAGGTATATCAGTAACTTTACCGTAGAATGCTATGCCTGATGATGAATGGTATGCTATATTTTCTGCATCATACCTGTAATGGTGGTAACTATACGTTTGATCTCCTTGCTTAATACTTACTTTTGCTACAGGATAATCGTATAGTTCATTTTCAAAAGATTCACTTGTAATTTTATGTAAGGTTACAACCGTAGCTTCCTTATAAGCTGGATGATTCTTTCTACTTCGTATTTCTGCAGATTCTCCTATCTCTGGTTGAAATTGATCTAAATATTCGTTTTTCTTTACAAAACCATTAGAATTTACAGGACCATAACTAACATAAGCTCCATAGCCTATCGTGTTAGAAATAGAATCTTGATGAACAATCCTATCAGTGGGTAAAGTCTTAGATTCGTATACCTTACCATTACGTAATCGAATACAATGATTTTCTATACCTGTTTCTGTTTTAAGTGTATACGGCACAAAATTATTTACTATAGAGTTTGTGGCGCCTACTAATTTTGTTTTTTCATTTAATTGAAAAACATCGTGTGTTACCTCTATCCAACTTCCATTGGATTGTCTATGAAAAAGTTTTCCATTTACAGAAATGTAATTATTAGAAATTGCTGTACTTTTATGATTAGTACCCATATGATTAGTACCCATAATATCTTTCACTAGTTCCTTAGATACTGGCTCCATTACTACACTTGCTAACCCCATCACATTAGCTGTCCTATTAATGACCTCTAAAGTTTCTGCTACTGCTGCTACGGCTTCTCCTATACCTGGAATAATTATTGTAGCTACTAGAACACCTATGTTTATTAGTTCTATGGATACATCAATAACCTCATTTATATATTCTGGTGCATTAATTTCTTCATGAGAAGCATTATCTATTAGTCCCCAAGTTTCGGTATTAGGGTCATATTGGTGAAACTTAGGAGTCTTCATCGTTTTATTCTCATTCTCTACCAATGTAGAGGCTACATCATTAGAGAAACCGCTGGTATAATAGGGTGATGCTAACTCTTTTGTTATAAATCGAGTACCTGTATATCTAAAAGCGTAATTCTTGCCGTTTTCTGATGCTATAATATTATTAGACCCAACCATTAGACTATGGGCTTTGCCTATTTTATTAATTACATCCCCCACAATAAAACTTTCTACTCCTCTTTGTCCAGCTGCTGTATGTAAGTGGTGTAAACGAATATTTTCATAGTTTTCATCCCATACAATACCAAAAGTACTGTTGATCTTTTTAGTATCTGGTACAAAATCATTTATAAAAGAACCTATTATAGGTATATCATCAGCATCTGGTATGTTTTCATTGATGTTATCGTATGTTTGTAAAACAGCAAAGCTATTCCCTGTTTTCAAGTCTAGTTTGCCATCTTTTCCTAAAAGAGATGAAAATAACGGAATCTTCTCTTTATAAGTGTCCAAATCTAGTTTATTGCCAATAATAGCTGCTTTTTTATTGAGCTGTGTCCCCTTATGAATCCAATTCATGTTCTCATCGTGATGGAGTAAACTAATATCTGCATTTACGCCATGAGAATCGGTTATGATAGCTACAATCAAATTGTTTTTGGCGCTAATCGATGACCGATGATCTAATTTAGTTTCTGCATTTTCTCCCGTACTACCTAATACTGTATCTAAGGCATTCTCTATTGCATTTTTATCTGTATCCGACAATATTCGGGTATTAAAATCTGTGCGTAATTGTCTACTATAAGTACTCCAAATATGACCATCCCAACTGTAGATATATAAGAAATCTGTAACCTCATCTAATAATGCTACAAAGTTATCTCCAGAATCTAGCGTAAAATATTTACTCGTTAGATTTGCACCTTCTCTTTTAACTGACCACTCTCCAGAGACTAATTGGTTTTTCTGAACAATTACAACTTGTGAGCCTCCCAAAGATGAGGTTAGGGCAAAAAACTTATCTTGTAGTGTGATATGATATGTTTTTCTAGGATTAGCTGCAGCATCTTTATCTCGTGCTTTGTAGAGTTTCTTTTGGTGATCTAAAAACTGTATGGCTGTGTTACCAAACAGTCCATCCATTAGCATTTTTAACTGTTCTGCTTCTTTTTCGAAACCTGCTGCAATATCTAATGCAATATCTTTTAGGACTGTAAATTGACCTGAATACCAATCTTTTATTATCTGTCTTATTTGCTCCTGAGCAATATCCTCCCCTACTTTATAAAAGGTTTTGGCCTCAGCTTTTAGCGCATCTTCAAAACCGTTAATAGCTCCCATTAGCTCTGGAGCACTACTTTCAATAGCTTCGAATACTTTTTCCTTTATTTGTTTTAGAATCCCTTTATGATATTGATCTTTACCTAAATAGCGATCATAAAAATAACCGTCAAACTGCCCTAAATCTTTTTCATTCCATCGATCCCCTATCCATTGATAAACCTTTACATAACTCTGTCTTTTGGTCAAATCCAAAGATTCGAATATTGCTACTACGTAATCCGACCCATAAAATAATTCGGGGGCACTCCACGGAGATTTAACACCTCCATAAGTAGCATTAACAACCTCTTCTGGATATCTAATTTCGATCTCTTTAGAACTTCCCTTGATCTTTTGTTTTCCATAATGATACGCATAACTAACTCCCTCAGGAAAAGTTTGCTGCTTCATTGCTGCATATAATGCACCATTAACGGGGTTATAAAGTTGCGTGTCTTTTTTAAATAATCCAGCCCTTACCCCGTCGATTTCTTTTAACCCAAAATAATCAAACTGTTTAGAAGGTTTATACAAATCCCCTTTAGAATCTTTATAAGAGATAGCTGTTAATAACCGTTTTTGTAATTCGGTGTTTTTATTTAGAAAATCATATTCAAAGGTTATGTGCCTCAGTGGATTTCCATTTCTGTTTTTTAAATGTAATTCTGAAAGATATTTCGTTTCATAACGCTCCTGATAAGCATCTTTATCATCGATAACATTAGCAACAACCTTTTCTGTATGAGGATCATAATATTCATTAGAATCCTTATCTCCATAAATAAATTCTAAAGTTTTGCCTCGTAAACCCTTTACTTTAGACAAATATATGGCTCTTGTATGCTGTAATCCTGTATCACCAACTCGCTCCTCATGTTTTTGATAAAAAAACTGCACTTGTTCTCCATAAATATCTTCTATTGCAGAAAGATTATACGAAATTGGTAGCTTACTTTGTCCTTCTATAACTGCCGAACTTCCTATCCAATTACCCCATTTAATATTGTGCTCTACTCCATCTGATTTGTGATTAGTTAATGCTCCATCACCATAAATATAAATTTGCCCGTTTGGAAAGTACAACCTCCATTGGTCGGTGGATAAGTGGTGCTTTATAAACCAGTCTGGTTGTTGAGCAATACGGTATTCTTTCTCCCCAGATTTATTAGTAACAAATTGCAAAGGAAATGTACTTCCTTGGGTGTATAATAGGTATTTATCATCTTGCATAGTACCCGTTTGCTGAGTTAATCGAATAATCTTATCCTCAGGATATTCCCATCCTAGACCCATAACACCTTGCTTTTGATCTCTATTCCAGTTACTAGCCTTCTGAGATACCCCTTCACTATTATAGGTCATGGTTGCTTGATAACCTTCTATTGCAAACATAGATTCATGGAGTATTATATTTCCTGTTCCTAAATCTACTTGATCTATTGCTACTGCTCCCCCATTCTCCCCTTCTAATCGAGATGTGAAAAAATAATTTGTTTCTCCATTTATTATTCCTTTAACCATCGCAAATGTAGGAGAGATGTTACCATATAATAGTAATAAAGATAATAAATAGGCTCCTGTTTTTTTGTATGCTTCAATTTTCATTTTGTGTATTACTCTTTAATAATGAATAGTTTTAATATTTAAATCGGTTATTTTTTGGCGTGCAAACATACAAATCGAAAACAAAACATAGATTATTTCCCTTGTTTTTTTTTACTAAGTAGCTACCTATTACCTACATAAATAAATACTATAAATTCATAAGAAAAATGGTATTAAAACAATTATAATTATTTACCCAAAAATCAAATAGCTAATGGATTTATAGATAAATTCATTTACTATGCCTTAAGCAATTTGGAACTCGAATAATAGGATAGGGTTGTTTTTTCTAATGTTAAAATTAACAACTCTTAAAAAATCTATATTTAATTTTATAGTAAAACACAACCTTCAATAACACCTTTTCTTTTTTACTGATATCAAAAAAAAACCATAGGATTATCTTGTTTAATTAAATAAAACAACACAAAAAACACCTATTTACTAATATTTTAACATATAATAGTTTTTTTTTAACAAAACATATATTGTATTATTAGTGGTTTTAACATAGTTTTACAAAGCTTTTTGTATAAAAAAAGACTTTAGAAATATATTTTTATAAATGAGACTGATTATTTCTTAGAACTAATTTAAGCTTCTGATATTGACACCCAATAACTAAACTATTAAGGCTCGTTTATCGTAAAGTATATATCTAAAACATTAAACACATTCATTATATAACTAATGAAGTTAGTATAGCGTCTAATTCTAAATAATATTATTATGAAAAATCACATTCTATATTTCCGTGTATTTTACCCTTTTCTTACCCCATTATTAACCTAATATTAATAACTTAAATCTTATGCGAAAAATTAACGAACGCAAACTTTCTGTAAAGGAAATAAAACAAAGAGGAATAGATCTTAAAACTAATAAATTGATTGAGAGCATAGATAAGATTGAAATCCGAAAAATGGCTCGAACATTTATTTTCGAAACTTCTTATGGTTACTATTTGAAATTATTTAACACCAAGAGTAATGAATTTATATCTATTAGAGTAAACAAGGTTTTTAAGCTTATTTCAATTAAAAAAAGTGAAAATCATATACCTAATATGCTTTAATATTTAAGCAAAATTACATTCTTGACACTCCCCTGCTGCCTAAAGGCGAGGGGTTTTTCGAAGGCTATGATAAAATATAATTCTATTAGTTTTACACCTTTTTCCTTATGAATTTACCACAATAAAATATTCTTTTCCCCTATCTCTTTCCAGATAAAAATAAGAGAACACTAGCTATACATAATGTAACATGTTAGATAACAGGCTATTATATGGTTTCTGTGTTTTTCATGTATTTTCATCTAAGGTATTTTAAGAGTATGTGATTATAATGTTAATGTATACCACTGTTTATACCATTTTTCTTATGAATTTACTGCAATAAAACATTCTTTTTTCCTATCTGCTTCCAGATAAAAATAAACCGTAGCGCTGCTATGCTTGATTTTTCTCTATCGCATATATTAAAAAATAAGGCATTTTCTTTTACAGTAAATTCATAAGAAAAATGGTATTAGTAAGTAATTATACAAATAAACATATACCTAACCCGAAACAACTACAAAAAGATAAAATTGCAAAAACAATCACTCCAAAGAGGGAAAATAGCTTAATAAATACTTAAACCACCCAAAGTCTGCGGTAAACACATAGGTGTTGTTTTTGTATAATGTCTAAATTTGCATTTATTTTACAAGTACTAAAGTAAGTAAACGCAACCCTTGTTATATATTGATCTAATTGTATTTTTGAATAATTAAATTAATGTTAAAATAATCAAATTATGAAAAAGGGGATATTGGTATTAAGTGTGTTTGCAAGTTTGTTTTTCACAAGTTGTGAAGATAAATTATTAGAAAATGAGGAAACAAATGAAACTGAAAAACTATTTATTGACAAAGGTGATGTACCCTCAACAGGAGACAAAAACTAATAAAAACATTGTTAACAACAAAATAAAAGTAACTTTTGTTTATATTATTGCAGCTATAATCACTATAGCTGCTTTTTTACATATTCTCATTAAACCAGAATCTAATGAAATATTAGCTGTCAAGTTTCACAACGTTGTTGATGAAAGTTGATTATATTTATTTTGTAAATCTAGTATTTTATTTTTAAACTCATCGGGTGTTATTTTAAAAAGTTCTGGTTCAATTTGATACCATTTTTCAATGGCCTGAAACGGAGTTTTCACGTCTAGTTCTTTCCTTAAGGAACCGTGTCTTCTATAAATGTTATAAAAGCAAAGAAAATTTATCATATCCGTTTCCATTTCATATTTATTTTGATATTTTGTTTTTAATATAGTATTGTTTTTAATTGTTCCATTTACTCTTTCAACCATGCCATTAGTTTTTGGTGTTGATGGTTTAGTTAGCCTATGTTCAATATTCTTATCAGCACATTTAATATCCATTTTTGATGGTTTTTGACAAAGATTTCCTTTTTTAGATCGTATTAATCTATTGGTAAACTCTAGTCCATTATCTGTTAGGATATGAGTTATGTAAATTGGAAAAAAGGCAAAACATTTATCTATGAAATTTTCTGTATTTTCGGCAGTTTTATTTTCATAAATCCAATAAAACATAGTTCTTGTCGCTCTGTCAATAGCTACAAATAGATAATGAGGTTGTCCTTCAAATTTAGGTAAATAAGTTACATCAATGTGTAAATATCCTGGCTTATATGCTTTGAATTTCTTGGCCTTATCTTTCTTTTCCTGAGGTACTTTATTAATGTTTTCTTTCACAAAACAACGATATACAGAGCTTCTGGATATATTTGGATTAGCCTCTAGAAGAGCTTCCCAAACCTCGTCTATAGACATCCAAGTAGAACTACGAAGACTAATAACTAAGGCTCGTTCTACTTCAGACAAAGCATACTTAATATTCAGGGGAGCACAAGAAGTATCTTGAATAGAATCCCTATTTTTCCATTTTGAAACAGTTTGAGAGGAGATTCCGAACCGTATAGCTTGTTCTGAGTTTTTGTAACTATTCAGCCGTTTTTGTTAAATATTTCTAAGTATATGGCGTAAAAATATTTATTTTATTGATGATTCATAACCAAAACCCTGATTTTAGTGTCATTATTTTATTTTAAAGTTTACAAATTGCTAACTAAAATAAAAACACCGTTTTTAACACGTTGAAAATAAATAAATTAACTAGGTGAATAGTCACGAGTTTTTAACAGAATTAGCTTGGATTAGCGAACGAATATTTGAATTTGTTGTAGCATTAGAATGATATTTTTGCATATTTGTTTTTGTTTGTTTGTTTGTTTGTTTGTTTGTTTGTTTGTTTGTTTTGTAACAAAAATAATCAACTTCTCAACCTTAAACGGATCACATAAAAAAGGTGGGAGAAAATTTTACACAATAGAAAACAAGAGGTCTTTTAACTGAAATTTAAATATTTTTTCAATAAATCAAATTAACCCAGTGTTTACGGGCATTGTTGAAATAGAACAACTCTCCTAAGGTCGAGTTGTTTCCAGTTCAACAAGCCTAAAATCACTATCATAGTTTTTCTTTTGCCTAATCTCCAAGAAATGCATGTGATCCAAAATAACATCAACAATGTTGTGAAACTTTACAGTTTATCTTTTATGTTTACAAAATGTCTAGTCTGCATTTTAGGTCAAATATAAACAAATATTTGTGTCCAGACGGTAGGTCACAGACGAGCGCTAGCGGGGGTTTCAATCATTTTTAGTTTACTGCCTTTGTGTCCTTTTTGACCTCCTTGAGATTTTTTGGATGGTTTTATCAAACTTTTGGTTTTTCTAAAAGGATCTTGGGATGGAGCTATACTACTATTAGCACTATTCTTTGGGTTCTCATATTTTGACAGTTTTGATTCTAGTTCAGCTATACGTAATTGTAATTTTAAATTCTCTTTCGTAAGAATTTCAAAATCTTGTAATAGCTTATTTATATGTTGCTTATCAGTCAAAAAATATTGTTTTCACGAAGATCTTAAACCAAACACAACAATCAAAATTAATAGAAATTAGGATATCACATAGTTATAAACCAATGTATATAAAATAGATGATTTTTGAAAATAAAAATTTAGCGCAATCAGAAATTGTTGACAAATAATCCATTTCTGTTTATTTCGGGTGAATAATTACAAAAATAGTTAATGTTTAAATTATCAGCAACTTGTTGATACCCTGCAAACTCCTTTCCATTATCAGCAGTAATGGTATGTAAATAAGGTTTCCAATCTTCTAAATAATTCATTGATAGCTTTGGTAACAACAGTTGCTTGTTTAGATTGTATTTTCTTCATTTTAAGCATTCCTGAAGCGCTATCATTTATCGTGAGAATTGTCTTAATAAATGTGATTACGGTATTACTTTTTTTTAAAACAAAAATTAACTTAATGAAATATAATAGAGTAGTATCATTCCATAAAAACGTATTATCATTAAAATATATCCTTTTTTTTATTTTTTTATTTCATTAATATTCAGTATATTATAGTCTGTAATAAAAATAGTTTTCAGTCATGCCAACAATTAAATCATTAAACAAATAGGCAAATGCACACACATATTACCCATTAGATCTCCTAGAGAGTAGGATTAGGCGTTTTTTTATTTACTAAAGGAATTGATTTTATTAGCAATAGTGAACTATTAGTTAGTCTTATAAAACCAATTCAGAACCTTGCTGGAGTTATGTTTGTTATTCATTATGTAGCACCTGCACATTTAATAGGAGGATTACTCATTTCGTTTGGGTTATTAACTAGATGGTCTATAATAGCACAACTCCCAATATTATTAGGGGCAATTATCATTAATTTTATCGGAGATATGAACGTAGTATATTTGATAACAGCATGCATAACAATGATAACCTGTGTGTTTTTTCTATTTTATGGATCAGGAAAACATTCTGTAGATTATTATTTAAAGATGGAACAATAATTTTGATTCCCCGACACCATAAAATTACTACGATTTCTGGTATGCAATACCTATAATACCATTTCTCTTATGAATTTACCGTAAAAGAAAATGCATTATTTTTCATACATGCGATAGAGAAAAATCAAGTGTAGCGTGCTGTGCTATATTTTTTTCTAGAAACAAATAGAAAAATAGAATATTTTATTTCAGTAAATTCAGAAGGAAAATAGTATAAATATAGTTTCTTCTGTGTTTTTTGCATTTAGAAAAAGTTACTTTCTATAATTATAAGAAACTCAAAATACCTACCACAAGAACTTACCCTCTCATATTATTTATAACTACTTACTATAACTCACATGTCATCAAAGAACCAACACACTGTTAATAAGTGTTTTAAATAGCGCATGATACAGAAATATAATAAATCAAAGTTCGTCGTTAGTTCTATACCTATATTATTAAATAGATACTAAATATTGATTACTTTTGACCCGAAAAAAAATTCAAAAACATATTTTTTTTGAATTCAATTTATTAACACAAATCAATGCAATTTATTATTTACACACATACCTTGCCTTTAAAGAGGTCAACAATAAGAATTGGAAATAAACGTTTTGACGCCTAATAAATTTTTAAGAAAACGATAACAAAATTATAGTGGATCAAAACAATAGACTTTATTTTCTAGACGCAATACGAGCTTTTGCCATTCTTATGATGCTTCAAGGGCATTTTACTCACACGTTATTATCGAATAAGTACCATGAATCTACAAGTATTGTATATATTACTTGGAAATACTTTAGAGGAATAACTGCACCTGTTTTTTTACAATTACAGGCTTCATATTTACCTATTTATTACTTAAGCAAGAAATAAAAGGAGTAGGTAATCCACGATTATATAAAGGAGCAAAACGCGCTGTAAAATTAATTTTTTTAGGATACCTACTTCGATTAAATATATTTTCGGTATTCAAAGGAAAGATAAACCCCTCATTAATCCATGTTGACGTATTGCAATGTATCGGTGTTTCATTGTTATTATTAATAGGATTGTATATAATAATATTTACATTTAAAAAAGAAATATTTAGACAAACACTATTGATATTAGGGTTAGTTATTTTTTTAATACAACCAGTAGATACTTCTGTATTAATAGGTTTATTGCCAGAAATACTAGCTAATTACATAACAAATAAGAACGGATCTGTTTTCACCCTGCTTCCGTGGTTTGGATATGTTTGTTTTGGAGGTTATTTAGCAACACTTTTGTTAGAATATGCAAAACATAAACATTTTTACAAACACGCCATAACAACTCTGTTTCTGTCTGGAATTCTATTGGTTTTTATCTCTTCAGATCTATTAACCTTAATTTATGAGGTAACGAATATAGAACTATTCAGATTAGTAGCCTCCAATAATTTTGGATTTATAAGATTAGGTAATGTATTAATTATTTTTTCGATATTTATGTACGCAAGAAATTATTTGACTAATCCGTTTATAACCTATATCGGAGGTAAAACCTTGTCTATATATTGTGTACACTTTTTCTTGTTATATGGAAGTTGGTTTGGGATCGGACTTAATAAATTCTTTTATAGATCATTAGATCCCATAGAAATAGGTATTGGAATACCTCTATTTATAGTATCTGTCTATTTTACTGTGAGGTTCTACTATCAAAACGAAGAATATTTTAAACTTTATATATCTCGTTCCAAGAATTTATTATTTCAAAAAATAAAGAAAAAACAAGTAGTAACAATGCTTACTAACATTAAGAACAGATACCCTAATTTTCTATATAAAGTTCGGTAAAATGTAAATATATTGAAAAGAAATCAAACCTCTTTAGTTACATTAAATCTTACCAACTAGATAACTCCATTTTGTTACTAATATTTGGCACAATTAAAATAACAGTATCAAGAATAGTTTTATTGTAAATCAGAATTTTAGAATTAATAATTCTCTGTTTATTTTTTTTAATTTTATTTTCTATTTCAATCCACTCTTCCTCGCTATATTCTATATCAGTTGATTTCTCTCCTTCAGAAGTAATTATTAAAAGTTTATCCGCAATAGAATTTTTTTCATCAACACTATACGTTACATTTTCTAATTGGAAATCAATATTCTTTACAGATTCAATACTGCTAATATAGTCTTGTGCAAAAGAGGAAGAAAAAGGGAATACTACAAGCAAAAACATAATCATTACGACTTCAAGTTTCATTTTCTTATTTTTTTTAAAAATAAATACACATATTTAATGCTAACAGAACCCTATAACTATCTTTCTATGATTTTAGTATTTTCTAGACAAGTATTAAGAAATGTATTTATAGATATACCTATTATTTATATGTAAATCAGAAATTTAGACTCATAAAACCCAAAATCTAACCGCTGCGAATATAATAAAAAATTATACACAGCAATCATAAAAAAACCGCGAAATAATTGCGGTTTTTAAAAATAAGTTAGCAGTACATTAAGAATTTTCTTTTTCTAGTACTATATTGAAGGCTTTTTTTATTGTATTAACATAATCGAGTTTTTCCCAAGTAAATAACTCAACTTGCATTTCTTTTCTTCCTAAATAAGGACTTTCGAATACTTTAGTAACAACTTTAGATTCTTTTCCCATATGCCCATAAGCAGCTGTTTCTAGGTAAATAGGCGATCTTAATTTGAGACGTTCCTCAATTGCAGCAGGTCTCATATCAAAAATTTCACCAACTTTTTTAGCAATTTCACCATCTGATATCCCCAAAGTACTCGTACCATAAGTATCTACAAAAATAGAAGTAGGCTCCACAACCCCTATTGCATAAGAGACCTGTACTAATGCTTCGTTAGCGATGCCAGCAGCAACAAGGTTCTTAGCAATATGCCTAGCTGCATATGCAGCAGATCTATCAACTTTACTAGGATCTTTACCAGAAAAAGCACCACCACCATGGGCTCCTTTTCCACCATAAGTATCAACGATAATTTTTCGACCAGTTAACCCAGTATCGCCGTGAGGACCTCCTATAACAAATTTTCCAGTGAAAAGGGTTTATATGGTATGTAATATCATCATTAAATAAATTCTGAACATAACTAGGCAACTGAGCAATTACACGTGGTATTAGGATAGAAATAATATCACTTTTTATCTTAGCCAACATTTTGTTGTCATCTTTATCAAAATCATCGTGCTGAGTAGATACAACAATTGCAACTATTTTTTGAGGTATATTGTCATCACTATATTCTATGGTGACTTGACTTTTAGAATCTGGGCGCAAATAAGGGATTTCTAATCCTTCTCTACGTAATTTAGCTAGTTCGATCAGAATTTTATGCGAAATATCTAATGCAAGAGGCATATAATTTTCGGTTTCTTTGGTAGCATAACCAAACATCATACCTTGATCACCAGCTCCTTGTTCTTCTTTAGTAGCTCTATCAACCCCTTGATTAATATCTTGAGATTGCTCATGGATAAGAGAAATAACACCACAAGAATCCCCACTAAACTGATATACCCCTTTTGTATACCCAATCTTATTAATAACTTCTCTAGCTATATGCTGAACGTCAAGATAGGTTTTAGACTTAACTTCTCCTGCTAAAACTACTTGTCCTGTGGTTACCAAAGTCTCACATGCCACTTTAGAATCTTTATCAAAAGCTAAAAAATTGTCCAATAGTGCATCACTAATCTGATCTGCTACTTTATCCGGATGTCCTTCGGATACACTTTCAGAAGTAAATAAATATGCCATTCTTTAATGTTTTTTATTATAGGATTTAAGATAATTGTTATTTGCTATAAGTTGTAATGTTTTGCTTTATAGAGTCAAAACAACTGTTTTTGGCTTTTAAAAATACAAAAAACAATATTAACTCTATATTATTGAACAACAATCGATCAACTGTTTTCTTTAACTACACAAGCAAAGGTAAATAAAATGAAAACAAACTAAAACAATTATCGAATCATTAAATTACTTACTAGATTTGGTGCTAATACTATAAAATAACTTTTTAATCAAAATAAATTAAGTAAATATTTTTCTGTATTAAATAAAAATACTAGCTTTGTCAGCAAGTTTCTTATACATTTTAGATAGTTATTAAGAAAGGTGGAGGGAATAGACCCTATGAAACCTTAGCAACCCTTTATACATAAAGAAGGTGCTAAATTCTATCCTATTTCAATTTTTGTTATTGAAATTATGGACTAGATAACTCCAATTAATCACTAGTATAGTGATTATCAACCTCTCTTTCTTTTTGATTTTCTACTAATACATTTATCTTTTATAGATTATGTTGTATTTGAATTTTATTTAACTTTAAAACAGAAAATTATGAATATTCAGAACAACACCAAATACCACATACACGATATGGACAATGTGCAAAATTCATTGTGTGATTAGCTAGTTTATAATCTAAATAACATGTTGAATATCTATATCATATTGTTTTAAAATCCTGAAGATTCTATCAATACACATAAAATCATCAGTAAATAATAAATTATTACGAAAAATAGAACCAAATAAATTTTAGAAAATTAGCAATTGTTGTAAAATCAAATAACACTTGATAAATATTTAAATTTCAGAAAATTAATATTCAAAATACTAAATGCTACAGAAATTACAGATCTTTAATTTTACCACATCAAAAGGTAAAAATATAGAAAACATTAAATTAACATATCAAGTATTTGGAAAACCACTACACCAAGCACCAATAGTTTTGGTTAATCATACATTGACAAGCAATTCTGCTGTCTGCGAAGAAAATGGTTGGTGGAGTGGATTAATAGGCAAAGGTAAAAGCATTGATACTAATCGATATACCATACTTTGTTTTAATATCCCTGGAAATGGATATTCTGAAGAAAACGAAAACCTATTCGATGATTATAAAATATTTACAGCAAGAGATATTGCCTCAATATTCGCAAAAGGATTAGATTATATAGGCGTAAAAAAATTATATGCAGTAATAGGTGGATCACTCGGTGGCGGAATTACTTGGGAGTTGGCAGCCTTATTACCTACGTTTATAGAGCATCTAATCCCAATAGCTACAGATTGGAAATCTACCGATTGGGTAAAAGGAAACTGTTTGGTTAGAGAACATATTTTACTAAACTCTAGTGACCCAATTAAAGATGCAAGACTCCATTCTATGCTAATTTATAGATCCCCAGAATCATTCAAACTTAGATTTAACAGGAGTTATAATGACCAAAAAAATATGTATAATATCGAAAGTTGGTTGCTACATCATGGGGATAAACTAAAAAAAAGATTTACACTTTCTGCCTACAAATTATTAAATCATGTAGTTGCTAATATAGATATAACAGCAGGAATCGGAAATTTTCTAGAGGTAGCCCAGTCAATACAATCAGACATACATATTATCAGTATAGATTCTGATATGTTTTTTATGATGTCTGAAGACCAAAAAACCGTTAAAGAGTTAAAGAAAATTAAGAAAAATGTAACTCATGGAATAATCAAATCACCTCATGGTCACGATGCATTTTTAATAGAAATAGAACAACTAGGAGCATTATTACAAAACATTTTTAAAAAAGAAAATTAAAATGAAGATATTAAAGTTTGGAGGCAAATCACTTGCTAATGGAAATGGAATCCGAAGTGTTGTTGATATTATAGAAAACAAAGTAAAAAAAGGAGAAAAAATAACAGTTGTATTATCTGCAAGAGGTCAATCTACAGATGAATTAGAAGCTATCTTAGAAAAAGCAGTAAAGAACGAAAATTATAAAGAACAATTAAAAGCTTTTAAAAAATACCAAACCGCAGAGTATAACAAAGTCGATTTATACGAAGAATTTAAAATTTTGGACAACCTTTTAGAAGGAGTATCCATACTAGGTAACTATAGTAAAAGAATAAAAGATCAAGTTTTGTCGCAAGGAGAAGTGATATCAGCCAAATTGGTAACACAGATTCTCAAAGAAAAAGGTATCAATGCTAATTTTGCAGATAGTAGAGCATTAATAATTACGGATAGTCAATTTGGAGAAGCCCAACCCATAGACGAAAAGACAAAGGAAAATATAATTAATTTCTTTGAAAAAAATAATGGCTCTACCGTTAATGTGGTCACTGGATTTATAGCATCTAACACCTATAATGAAACCACAACACTTGGTAGAAATGGCAGTAATTATACTGCCTCTTTATTAGCTAATTATCTAGATGCAGAAGAATTACAGAATTATACACACGTGGATGGAATTTATACAGCTAATCCAGAATTAGTGCCTGATGCCAAAAAAATAGAACAATTGTCATTTAAAGAAGCTAATGAATTAGCATTTTTTGGCACTTCTATTTTACATGCCAAAACCATTATCCCTTTAATAGAGAAAAATATTCCTTTAAGAATATTAAACACATTTAATCACAAAAGTAAAGGCACTTTGATAACTTCTGAAGCCAGTGAAAAAGGAATTAAATCACTTTCTGTGCTAGAGAATGTTTCACTTATTAATTTAGAAGGCAGGGGGTTATTAGGAAAATCTGGAGTAGATGCCAGAATATTTAAAGCTTTAGCCTATAAAAATATTAGCGTTAGTATAATAGCACAAGGATCATCAGAACGTGGAATAGGATTCGTAGTAGATTCAGAAAAAGCTGAAGAAGCTAAAAGCGCATTAGAAGAAGAATTCGAAGCAGACTTTTATAAACAAGATGTTAGCAAAATAACAGTAGAAAAAGAGGTTTCCGTAATCTCCATTATTGGTCAAGATTTAAGCACTTTTCATAAACCATATAACGCATTAATCAAGAATCAAGTAATCCCTATTCTGTTTAATAATACCGTTACTGGTAAAAATGTGAGTTTAGTTGTGTTAAAAAAACAACTACATCGAGCATTAAATGTTATACATGGAGAAATATTTGATATTTCAAAAACGATAAACATAGCAATATTTGGACATGGATTAGTAGGAGGAACATTAATAGAACAAATATTAAAGTCAGGAAAAGAAATCGAAAAAAGAAAGAAAATTAAACTTACTATTTTTGCGGTAGGAAATTCTAAAAAAATAATACTCGATAAAAAAGGCATTAATAAAAATTGGGAAACTACCCTAGAGAACAATGGGGTTTCTTATTCCGTAACTGACGTAATCCGATTTGCAGACGAAAATCATTTAGAAAATCTAATTGCCATTGATAACACAGCGAGTTCTGTATTTACAGATAATTACATACCTCTAGTAGAACATGGATTTGATATAGTATCCTCTAATAAAGTAGCTAATACATTAAGTTTTGAATTTTATAAAAAACTACGAGCTAAACTAGAAAATAATCAAAAAAAATATCTTTATGAAACCAATGTAGGTGCTGGGCTTCCTTTAATTGATACCATAAAATTATTACACTTATCAGGTGAAAATATTACTAGAATAAAAGGGGTTTTTTCTGGATCATTAAGTTACTTATTTAATACATTTTCTATAGAAGACAGACCGTTTAGCGAAGTGCTACAAGAAGCTATCGATAAAGGATATACAGAACCAGATCCAAGAGAAGATTTATGTGGTAATGATGTCGGTAGAAAACTATTAATTTTGGCAAGAGAATTAGACTTAAGTAATGAGATAGATGAGGTACAGATACATAACCTAATCCCAGAGAATCTTAGAGACGGCAAAGCTTCCAGTTTTTTAGAGAAATTAAAAGAACTAGATTCTGTTTATCAAAAAATAAAAGAAGATCAAAAACCAAATCATGTCCTTCGATATATAGGAGAACTATCTGGGGATTTATCATTAGAAAAAGGAAACCTAGAAGTAAAATTAGTATCCGTTCCAAAAAGTAGTTCCTTAGGGCAAGTAAAAGGATCAGACTCAATCTTTGAGATTTATACAGAATCCTATGGAGATCAACCCATAGTGATTCAGGGAGCAGGAGCAGGAGCAGCAGTTACGGCCAGAGGTGTTTTTGGAGACGTATTAAGATTAGCAGATAAAGGTTAACTAAACTATAATAGTAAAGTTTTAAAAGAAAAAAGATTATAAATTTGAAGTGATTTAGTCTTTTTTACCAGAATCAAAAAAGTTTAAACCACTTCTTTGTCTAATTTTTAAAATAGCTAATCATTAGGTAAATTATCTATTACAAACGGTTAATCCTTGAAAAACCATATAAAGATGAAAATACAATTAAAAAGACTAAACGAAGATTATCATTTTGAGCTAAAAAATGAAAGAGGACACACAACATATATTGATAATAAAACAGAATCAGGAGGGCATGATTTAGCACCAAGCCCAATGGAATATATCCTAATGGGAGTAGCAGGATGTAGTGCAATAGATATAATATCCATTTTAAAAAAACAAAAACAACAAATCATATCCTATAGAGCCGAAGTAGATGGTTCTCGTGAAAAAATTGATGGAGCTTCCCCTTTTAAGAAAATAGTGGTAACTGTTTATTTAGAAGGAGAAATAACTCCTGCAAAAGCATTAAGAGCAGCACAATTATCATTCGAAAAATACTGTTCGGTATCCAAAACCTTAGAACCAACTGCAGAAGTAATCTATAAAGTAGTGGTTAATAACAAAGAAGTATGAGTCTAGATAGTCAGAATTTTGAAACCCAAGCCATAAGAACACAAATAGAAAAAACACAATTTTCAGAACATGCTGCGCCGTTATATCTAACATCAGGTTTCGTTTTTGAAGATTCTGAAGAAATGAGAGCGGCTTTTGCCGATGAAAAAGAACGGAATCTATACAGTCGATTTAGCAATCCTAACACTACCGAATTTATAGAAAAAATGTGCAAATTAGAAGGAGCCGAAGATGGCTTTGCTTTTGCAACAGGTATGGCTGCAATATTTTCTACTTTTGCAGCGCTGCTTAATAGTGGAGACCATATTGTTTCTGCACGCTCAATTTTTGGTTCTACACATACATTATTTACTAAATATTTCCCTAAATGGAACATAGAAACCAGTTACTTTAAAGTCGATGAAACAGAAAAAATAGAGAGTCTAATACAACCAAACACCAAGATTTTATATGCCGAATCTCCTACTAATCCTAGTGTTGATATATTAGACTTAGAATTATTAGGTAGAATAGCAAAAAAACACAACCTATTATTTATCATTGATAATTGTTTTGCTACTCCTTATATACAGACCCCCATAAAATTTGGAGCGGATTTAGTTATTCATTCTGCTACTAAATTAATCGAT
>CAVYIL010000073.1:0-17020 GCA_963768325.1 uncultured Flavobacteriaceae bacterium
CACATAAAAAAGTTGGGGAGAATCCTTAAGTTTGCATAAAAAATGGAATGAATTTTTCAATAATTTCTTCAATTTTGCCAGAAGGACTATTAACTCATTTTGATATTGTTGATTTTAAAGAATTGGGCAATTTACAAACTAAGCAAGACTGTTTTTATATCTATTTAGATGAGAAAAACATAATCCCCAAAGAATATAGGTCTTTTGAATATGAGTCCAAAGGTTTTTATGACAGGAAACAAATACAAGACTTTCCCATAAGAGGTAAAGCAGTTTATTTATGTATAAGAAGGCGAAGGTGGCGTAATAAGGTCGACAAATCAAAAGAAGTAAAAAGTGATTATTCTATTATAGCTGAGGGTTCAAAATTAACCATTGAACTTTCAGATTTTTTAAAAGATACAGGTAGAGACTCGAGAAGATACAATAAGTAAAATATCTAGTTATTACGGTGTTAAAGCCAATTTGTTGCAACGCCATTATAAGAAAAAAATCAGTGGTTTTAAAGACTGGGAACAGTTAAGTCACTCCGAAGATTATTTAATTTATCCTGAAAACATTGGAGAACATTTAAGCATCGACGAAGTGAGTCTGTCTAAAGGAGAACTCTATACCTTTGTCACCAACAAAAATGGAAGAGGAAAGAAAAAAACATTAGTAGCCTCTATAAAGGGCACAAAAAGTCAAGATATTATTGGTGTTTTAAACAAAATTCCATTAGATAAAAGAAAATTGGTAAAGGAAATAACCCTTGATATGGCAAACAATATGCAATTGGCTTCAAAAATGTGTTTCCCTGAATGTTACTTGGTTACAGATCGTTTCCACGTTGTAAAACTAATAATGGAAGCCCTGCAACATTTAAGAATAAAATACAGGTGGGAGGAAATAGAAAAAGAGAATCAAGCAATCAAAATTGCAAAAGAACAAGGGTTAAAATACATTCCATTTAGTTTTGATAATGAGGATTCTCCCAAGCAATTATTAGCAAGAAGCCGTTATATTATTGCTAAAAAACCTAACCAATGGACAGAAAACCAAAAGATAAGAGCTGAATTATTATTTAAGAAGTATCCCCTTTTATATCAGGCATACAAGCACACCCTTGAGTTTAGAAACATATATGAAGAAACCTCTAGAGAAATAGCAAAAGAAAAAATAATAAACTGGATGCAAAAAACAAAGCTTCTAAATATGACAGTCTTTAATACCGTGGTTAACAGTTTAAATTATCACTTAGAAACTATTTTGAATTTCTTTATAAAAAGACATACAAATGCAAATGCAGAATCTTTTAACTCCAAGATAAAGTTGTTTAGAGCAAACTTAAGAGGGGTAGTTGATGTGAAATTTTTTCTCTTTAGAATGGAAAAACTTTTTGCCTAATCCCCAGAATATTTATGTGAGCCCTTTTTGTGCCCTTTATAGAGGCTACTAATGTTTTTTTCTTTCCTCTTCCATTTTTGTTGGTGACAAAGGTATAGAGTTCTCCTTTAGACAGACTCACTTCGTCGATGCTTAAATGTTCTCCAATGTTTTCAGGATAAATTAAATAATCTTCGGAGTGACTTAACTGTTCCCAGTCCTTAAAACCACTGATTTTTTTCTTATAATGGCGTTGCAACAAATTGGCTTTAACACCGTAATAACTAGATATTTTACTTATTGTATCTTCTCGAGTCTCTACCTGTATCTTTTAAAAAATCTGAAAGTTCAATGGTTAATTTTGAACCCTCAGCTATAATAGAATAATCACTTTTTACTTCTTTTGATTTGTCGACCTTATTACGCCACCTTCGCCTTCTTATACATAAATAAACTGCTTTACCTCTTATGGGAAAGTCTTGTATTTGTTTCCTGTCATAAAAACCTTTGGACTCATATTCAAAAGACCTATATTCTTTGGGGATTATGTTTTTCTCATCTAAATAGATATAAAAACAGTCTTGCTTAGTTTGTAAATTGCCCAATTCTTTAAAATCAACAATATCAAAATGAGTTAATAGTCCTTCTGGCAAAATTGAAGAAATTATTGAAAAATTCATTCCATTTTTTATGCAAACTTAAGGATTCTCCCCAACTTTTTTATGTGACCCAAATGTTTTTAGAAGCTAAAGCGAGATGCACTAAAGTGCATAGTTTTAACTAATTCTGAGACCAATAAAATACAGGTGGGAGGAAATAGAAAAAGAGAATCAAGCAATCAAAATTGCAAAAGAACAAGGGTTAAAATACATTCCATTTAGTTTTGATAATGAGGATTCTCCCAAGCAATTATTAGCAAGAAGCCGTTATATTATTGCTAAAAAACCTAACCAATGGACAGAAAACCAAAAGATAAGAGCTGAATTATTATTTAAGAAGTATCCCCTTTTATATCAGGCATACAAGCACACCCTTGAGTTTAGAAACATATATGAAGAAACCTCTAGAGAAATAGCAAAAGAAAAAATAATAAACTGGATGCAAAAAACAAAGCTTCTAAATATGACAGTCTTTAATACCGTGGTTAACAGTTTAAATTATCACTTAGAAACTATTTTGAATTTCTTTATAAAAAGACATACAAATGCAAATGCAGAATCTTTTAACTCCAAGATAAAGTTGTTTAGAGCAAACTTAAGAGGGGTAGTTGATGTGAAATTTTTTCTCTTTAGAATGGAAAAACTTTTTGCCTAATCCCCAGAATATTTATGTGAGCCGAAAAATTACTAAATAAGATTAGGAACGAAAAAACATAAGCTCCTACTGATTTCTGTGATTCTTTAATCATTTATTTACGCTTTTTTTTAGAGACGCAAACTTACTAAATGATAAAATATATAATTATGATAATTCCCCTTTTTTTAAAAACCTTTTTTGTTAAAAAATAATATATATATGTAAAGTTTCACAACATTGTTGATGTTATTTTGGATCACATGCATTTCTTGGAGATTAGGCAAAAGAAAAACTATGATAGTGATTTTAGGCTTGTTGAACTGGAAACAACTCGACCTTAGGAGAGTTGTTCTATTTCAACAATGCCCGTAAACACTGGGTTAATTTGATTTATTGAAAAAATATTTAAATTTCAGTTAAAAGACCTCTTGTTTTCTATTGTGTAAAATTTTCTCCCACCTTTTTTATGTGATCCGTTTAAGGTTGAGAAGTTGATTATTTTTGTTACAAAACAAACAAACAAACAAACAAACAAAAACAAATATGCAAAAATATCATTCTAATGCTACAACAAATTCAAATATTCGTTCGCTAATCCAAGCTAATTCTGTTAAAAACTCAGAACAAGCTATACGGTTCGGAATCTCCTCTCAAACTGTTTCAAAATGGAAAAATAGGGATTCTATTCAAGATACTTCTTGTGCTCCCCTGAATATTAAGTATGCTTTGTCTGAAGTAGAACGAGCCTTAGTTATTAGTCTTCGTAGTTCTACTTGGATGTCTATAGACGAGGTTTGGGAAGCTCTTCTAGAGGCTAATCCAAATATATCCAGAAGCTCTGTATATCGTTGTTTTGTGAAAGAAAACATTAATAAAGTACCTCAGGAAAAGAAAGATAAGGCCAAGAAATTCAAAGCATATAAGCCAGGATATTTACACATTGATGTAACTTATTTACCTAAATTTGAAGGACAACCTCATTATCTATTTGTAGCTATTGACAGAGCGACAAGAACTATGTTTTATTGGATTTATGAAAATAAAACTGCCGAAAATACAGAAAATTTCATAGATAAATGTTTTGCCTTTTTTCCAATTTACATAACTCATATCCTAACAGATAATGGACTAGAGTTTACCAATAGATTAATACGATCTAAAAAAGGAAATCTTTGTCAAAAACCATCAAAAATGGATATTAAATGTGCTGATAAGAATATTGAACATAGGCTAACTAAACCATCAACACCAAAAACTAATGGCATGGTTGAAAGAGTAAATGGAACAATTAAAAACAATACTATATTAAAAACAAAATATCAAAATAAATATGAAATGGAAACGGATATGATAAATTTTCTTTGCTTTTATAACATTTATAGAAGACACGGTTCCTTAAGGAAAGAACTAGACGTGAAAACTCCGTTTCAGGCCATTGAAAAATGGTATCAAATTGAACCAGAACTTTTTAAAATAACACCCGATGAGTTTAAAAATAAAATACTAGATTTACAAAATAAATATAATCAACTTTCATCAACAACGTTGTGAAACTTGACATATATATATATATAAATAATCCGTTAATAAAAGAAGAACTAAAAAATTAGTTCTTCTTTTGTTTTATACGTTTTTGGTGTTATAAGTATTCTAATTTAATCTGTTTAAAAACATAATCCAGAAGAGGGTCATTGCCTTTAATTAAATCCAGAACAGACAGATGTATTTTTTTATCTGGTATCACTCCTGAGCCCTCAGGAATTGTTTTGTTTTTTACATAATGATTTATTTTTTTCATGAACATAATTAACTTAATTCTAGAATTGGGTAATTCATAGTAGATAGGAAACTCTCCCGTCTGAAAGTAATAACCTCCACCAGTTTCTTCACCAATTAATAAGATTTCGGGATCGTTTTTTGCGAGTAAAGCAAAATCAGAACCTTCAGATACTGTTTTTCCACCCGTTAACACATGGATTTTTCCGTTAAAGTTATTTGTATTAGGAACCATGATTGTTTCTAAATTATCAAAAGAAAGTTCCCAACCATTATAACTCGGGTGGTCATAAAACGTTTTTTTTAATTTTTTCTCATCTTCTATAAATGTTCCAGATGAGTATTTACGTTCTGGTATAGACAGTGAAGAAACAAATTCACTTATTCTTTGTTTGAATAAGGAACTTGTGAGATAAGAGTACAGATAAATGGCGTTTTCTCTATACCCACCTTCATTGTTTCGAACATCTATTACTAAGTGTTTAACTTTCTTTTTTTTAATTTCTTTGAAAATAGTTTCAAGGTAAGATGAAAATTTATTAGAATCTATAGCGAAAGAATTTACTACTAATATTGCGGTTTTCAACTTTTCTTTAAAAAACAAAAAAGGCATTTTGTTAGTATGATAATTTTTAAAAAAACTATTTTTATCTATTTTTTTATGAAATTCAAAAAAATAGGAATTTCTTTTTGTTTCTCTAAGTTGTACAGAGTTATACGGCTCTGCTGGTAGAGTTATGTTTTTAATATTGCCTTGGGGAGTAGTGTAATCAATAGAAAAATGTTTTTCTATACCATATTGATAGGAATAAAAAAATCCAAATTTTAATTCAATATCTCTATATTTTTTAGTGGTATTATAACCGTTAGAAGAGGAGTAAATTTCTAAATCCTTAAGAATTGAAGAAGTTATTTTGTCATTTATTTTAATGATTTTTGAACCAATAGGTATCCCATAATCATCTGTGTCTGTATAGAATTCTTTATCAATTAGTTTAAGGATCAGCGGAAAATAATGTTGTTGTAGACTAAATGTTTTTGGAGGAATTAGTAAGAGATTAGCGTCTTTAATTTTATCAGAGACGAATAACATTTTTTTATAAAGAGCCATGTCAGATATTTCTCCTGTCAATGTAGATTCTTCTGTAGACATAATAGAATCTAGATATTCTTTATTTACATATTCATATAAACTAGGATGACCTTTTGTAAGGATACTTTTAAAAATTTTAAAATCTTGCTGAGCTAGAGAAGGATTACTTTTTTTTTGTGTATAAAGTATACCAAAAATCAAAAAAAAGACTACAATAAACCTCATAAGTTTTTAATTTTTTTGCTAAAATCAACTATTTAGATAAGGGGTTGTGTTTAAGTAATGTTAAAGTTACTTTTTCTCCATATTATAAAAATAGTGAAAATACAATGTAAAAAGTATGTTTTACCGACATTTTTTATTTTTTATAAATAACTAAAAATCAGAGTATTGTAATAGTTCTTGTTTTGTTAGTTATGTGTTTTGTTTTTAGTGTTTAAAAATAAATTTATTAACTTAATATCAATTAATTTATAATATCAGTATGAAAAAAATTGAGCTTCACTGGCAAATATTAGTTGCATTGATTTTAGGAGTTGTATCAGGAGTGTGGCTACCAGAATATGTAAAATACATAAGCTGGATGGGTGATTTGTTTATGAGAGCCCTATTAATGGTAATAATCCCACTTATACTAACATCTATCATTTCAGGAATCGTAAATATTGGGAGTCTTAAAAAGTTAGGTAATATTGGATTGAAAACTATTTCATATTATATCGCTTCCAGTGTTTTCGCAATTGTAACAGGTTTATTTATGGTAAATATACTTAAGCCTGGTGTAGGTGCTGATTTGGGCTTTGAGAGTGAAGTTGAGGGTCTGTCTTTATCCAAAGAATCTTTCGGACAAACTTTATTAAACATTATTCCTACTAATGTGGTTCAAGCCATGGTTGAAAATCATATACTTTCTGTGATATTTTTTGCCATATTGATGGGCTTATTCATCACTAAAATTTCTAAAAAACACAAAAAACTTTATATCAAACTATTTAATGGAGGATTTGAATTGATGATGAAAATTACAGAATTCGTTATTAAATTTACGCCTTATGGCGTTTTTGGAATAGTAGCCTATCAGGTAGCACAACAAAAGGATCTTACAGAAGTAGCAGGAAGATTAGGACTCTATATGGTTGCAGTAATTTTAGCTCTAATTATTCACAGTTGTATTACACTTCCTGTGATATTAAAATTTGTTGGAAACATAAATCCTTTTTCACATTTCAGAGCCATGTCGGTTCCTCTGTTAACAGCATTTTCCACTTCATCATCTTCAGCTACGCTTCCCTTGACTATGGAAGCTGTTGAGCATAAGGCAGGAGTCTCTAATAAGATCACCAGTTTTGTCTTGCCACTAGGAGCAACAATTAATATGGATGGAACAGCATTATATGAGTGTGTAGCAGCAATTTTTATAGCACAAGCCTATGGAATAGACTTAGTTTTTGGGGAACAGATTATAGTCGTATTAACGGCACTTTTAGCCTCAATTGGTGCTGCAGGTATTCCCATGGCTGGACTAGTAATGATAACCGTAATTCTTTCAGCAGTGAATTTACCTTTAGAAGGAGTAGGTTTGATTTTGGCTGTTGACAGGGTTTTGGACATGTTCAGAACCTCTGTAAACGTGTGGAGTGATAGCTGTGGAACCGTTGTAATTGCCAAATCAGAGGGCGAACATCTTAATTATAATCATAAATAATAATCACTGTATTATCAACATGAGAGTATTATGACCAGAAGTCGAGTAGATAAGGGGCATCTCAGCCCCAAATCTCTCACAGAACCCAGCGTGAGTCTCTCGACTCACTGGGCTCTTATCACCCAGTCAAAATAAGACTTTACCTCTTGCATAAATTCCTCCCAAATAAATTTGGTTGATTAATACATTTAGTTGGATGATTTGACCGCTTCGCTCCATTGTCATTACAACAACTTCATTACTACTACCAGTCAATCCGCCCCTGTGCTTTGCTTTGGTACTTTCTCAATCGTAGGGTTTCTACTCCTTGATTTTCCCTTATCATCAAAACGACAGGTTCCTGCGTTCCACATTAGAGCCTCTATACAGTTCATGCCGTCTTAATGCCGGATGCCGTCAGATCAGTAAACAGGTAACTTCCTGACTTGTCCCAAGGTAACCACCACTCCTTGGTTTTGACATCATCTTTACGTTTTCGACACTTCATCAACGGTTCCTTTACAGTCATCTCCTGTATAGGTACATGACTCCTTTTTTATGAAGCCTTTTCCATATCGCTCACTACAAAGGCTCTTTACCAATGCAGCATATGGTAGTTTGAATCCGATTCCTGTAAACCGAACCCGAGGGGTCTACCCTCATCTCTAATATAGTTACGATAGTTGATATCCTTGCAACTATCTAACACAGCACACTGTGGTCTACATCTTCAGAATATCCATTAAATATTTTAATTAAAAATAACTATTCAATAAACGTTTGCATTTTAGTAATATTCAAAATTATTTTTTCCCCACATTATAAAAGTAAATAAAATGTGTTAAACAAAGTGTTTTTGATAAAGTTTTTTAATATCGTAAACAGTTGTAAAACAAGTTTATATAATTTAAAGTGTGTTTTTTTAAATTGCAAATATCTTATAATAAATAGTTTAGTTTTTTTATGGATAGATTGATGCTAAAAATATAGAAAGTAAAACATACTGTTAATAATTACTTATATTTACGTTTAAAACCTAAAATATGCTCATTAAAGCCTTTGGAAGCGCCGTTTTTGGTGTTGAAGCTACAACCATTACAGTAGAAGTTAATATAGATAAAGGAATAGGATATCACTTAGTAGGGTTGCCAGATAATGCTATAAAAGAAAGTAGTTTTAGAATAGCTGCAGCTTTGCAAAATAATGGCTTTAAACTACCAGGAAAAAAAATAACTATTAATATGGCTCCTGCAGATTTGCGTAAAGAAGGTTCTGCATATGACCTGACATTAGCATTAGGGATTTTAACCGCTAGTTCTCAGATTAAAGCAACTACAATTTCTGATTATTTAATTATGGGAGAATTGTCATTAGATGGATCTTTGCAACCTATTAGAGGAGCTTTACCTATTGCAATCAAAGCTAGAGAAGAAGGGTTTAAAGGTTTTATTTTGCCTAAACAAAATTCAAAAGAAGCTGCTATAGTTAATGATTTAGAAGTCTATGGTGTAGAAAACATCAAAGAAGTTATTGATTTTTTTGATAAAAAAGGAACTTTAGAAAGAACTATTGTAGATACCCGAGAAGAATTTTATAAAGAATTAAATAATCCAGAATTCGATTTTGCAGATGTAAAAGGGCAAGAAAGTATAAAACGATGTATGGAAATTGCGGCAGCTGGAGGTCACAATATTATTTTGGTAGGACCACCAGGTAGTGGAAAAACGATGATAAGTAAAAGATTGCCAAGTATTCTGCCGCCTATGTCATTGAAAGAGGCTTTAGAAACCACTAAAATTCATAGTGTAGTAGGGCGAATAAAAGAAAATATAGGACTAATGGCTCAGCGCCCTTTTCGTAGTCCTCATCATACCATTAGTGATGTTGCGCTTGTTGGCGGAGGCGCTTATCCACAACCAGGTGAAATCTCATTATCGCATAATGGAGTGTTATTTCTTGACGAATTACCAGAATTCAAAAGAAGTGTATTAGAAGTAATGCGTCAGCCATTAGAAGATAGAGAGGTTACCATTTCTAGAGCAAAATTCACCGTTACCTATCCATCTAGTTTTATGTTAGTTGCTAGTATGAACCCTAGTCCAGGTGGTTATTTTAATGATCCAGATGCGCCCGTCACTTCTTCTCCTGCCGAGATGCAACGATATTTGAGTAAAATTTCGGGACCGTTATTGGATAGAATAGATATTCATGTAGAGGTTACACCTGTGCCTTTTAATAAGCTAAGTGATGAACGTAGGGGTGAGTCTAGTGTAGAAATAAGGAATCGTGTAATAAAATCAAGAGATATTCAAACAAAACGATTTCAGAATCTGGAAAAAATTCATTATAATGCTCAGATGGGGGTGAAACAAATACGAGAATATTGTGTGTTAGACGATGTTTCTAAAGAATTATTAAAAACAGCAATGGAACGTTTAAATCTTTCTGCTAGGGCTTATGATCGAATTCTAAAAGTATCTAGAACTATTGCCGATTTAGAAGGATCAGAATCCATCTTAGGGGATCATATTTCTGAAGCAATTCAGTATCGTAGTTTAGATCGCGACGGTTGGTTAGGTTAATGTTATTTTATCAACCTAGTGTCAAAACTAAATGGTTCTACGTTAATTAATTTTACATTTTTAAAATCACTATGCAAAGGATTGATTAGTAAATTATGTTCTTTAGGAACAATGATACTAGGTACCTTAAACCCTAAATATTTACCTTCTGTTACCCATTGCGATGTAATGTTTTGTAAACTGCTTGGAGCTGGAATTTTATTCCAATTTTCTTGTAATTGCTCGATACGAATAGCAGAAATTAAATTGTCAGGAACTTCGATAGTAGCCATAGCCATTGTATCAGGGAAATAAGCAGTAGGTATGTGTGCTAAAACTTCTAATACAGAAAGCGAAACACTGGTGCTGGTATACAATAAGGCTTCGCCTTTTCGGTTCCATCTACCACCGACTGTTTTTGCACCAATCCCAGTAAGATCTTTTATAAATTCTTGTTTTGCTATTCTATATACTAACATTATGCAAAAATTCCATGTTCTATGCGGACTAGTTCTTCATTAAGTAATTGAAATCCAAAGGTGGTATCTAGAAGTTGTTTTGGTTTTTTCATAGCTAAAGCAACATTAGGGTATTGCATCCAATTTTTGAATCGCTCTAGGTCACCAAATATAGTTTCTCCTTTTGCATAAAGTTTAGCTAGTTGTAATACAATAGCACTAGCTTCTATACCTAATTTTTTATTTAGATTGTATCGTTGAATGGTACGCCCTGAGATATGGAGAACATGGGCTAACTCAGTGAGATCAAAATCAATTGTTTTGGCGAGATGCAATAATGATTTTTTGTTTATTCCATTTCTGGAAAGTTCAATAAAATCATACATGTTTCTTAAAGGGATATCTATATTAAGATACCTTAATAGTCCTTTGCTCTCTATGCCTTCATAGTCTAATGGGGATGCTGCACTCATAAGGAACTTTTTTATATGACAAAAGTACAAAAAAAAATGTTATTTGTCTATTTATAGTGTTATAAAATAGAATCTAATTGTGGTTTTACTTCTTGGAGACTAGCCTCCATTGATCGAATAGCGATTGATGATAAGTATCTTCCTAGTGGTAAAACAGGTTTGATAAGCAGTTTTTTATCTGTAGAATCTTTATGTTTTAAAGGAGGGATAGGGGTTTGTTTAAGTTTTATAATATTTGCGTTTCCTAATTTTTGGATAATTTCTTGGGTATGACCATGTCTTACATTTTGTAAGGTAACAAGAGGCGCTTCTAATTGAGCATGTCTTATAATATTTTTTCGTTCTACACTATTAGAGATTAACAAATGTTTTAATTCTACTTTATTCTTTAATGAAGGAAAGGAGTCTAATAGTACTTTATTAAAAATCTCTTCAATCCCTTTAGAAACGGTACCGCCAATGTTATCATAGTACCCAGCATCTGTATATTGGTCAAAACTTAATTTCCCAAATTTATTTTCCTTAATAATTTCTCCAACAGGTGTTATATAGGGAAAACTAGCATTAATTCTCATGGCAGTAGATAATGATATAGATTTATTAGGGTAATTATATTGTAGGTTTTCCAAAAAATCATTCATGCCATTTAATGATCGTAAATGAGAGTACTTAACAGGGCTTATGATATTGTAATTTCCTGTTTGTACATGTGTAGTATTGATAAATAAAAGAGGTAATTTATTGAATTCATTATCTGCTATTGAATTGTAGGATACATTTTTATAAAAAGATAAAAACTCTTGATCTAATATGTTATCAGAATTATTTTTGGAGAAAATATTTTGATAAGAGTTACTCCAATGATCCTCTAATAATTGTCCTCTATTTTTGAATTTAAATATTCCAGTTATTTCCTTAAATAAATCTCTGCCTAGTAAGGATAACAGTGCTTCAGATAAATAATTTTCTTTATAAATAGCACTTGCTTTATAAGTTAATCCAGAATGATTTTTTGTGTGTGAATTAATTCTGAAATTTGCTTTTGTTGTATTTAATTTAGCTTGTTGGGCTTCTACAAAAAACATGGCGTTACCAACACTACCTCCAGATGCACCCGAAAGAGAAAGTAAATTTTCTTTAAAATATTTTCCGTCTGATTTTTCGTATAAATAGCTGTGTACAAGAAAAGCCCATAACCCAGCTCTAGAACCACCGCCTTCTGAAGATGCTAAAATTACAGGGAAAACGTCTTTACTATTCTCTATAATGTTTTGTCTTTCTTTTATCCATTCATAGATATATTGTTCTACAGGTAATCGATTTACAGTTGTTTGTTTAAGGTTTAGTTGGTAATGATTAGAGTTGTTTGAGAAAAATTGTGAAGTGAAAAAACTGAATATACAAGCTATTGTGAAAAAAGGAAGCTTTAATTTTTTGCCCAATAGAATTAATATAAAACTAATCATAAAATGGCTTATTAGGGATAACATCAAAATTGAAAGAGGGTTAATTTTACTGGCTAAATGGGGCACGAAGTTAAGAATCAAAAAGGATAATAGTAGTATAAACCCAGCCACCAGTATTATTCCGTAAAAATATGTATTTGATATTTTTTTTAAAAAGTAATAGCTATTAAAGGATAGCATGATAAATAGAAGTACTAAGGCACTATTGGCTAGATAAAGTTTGCTGAGATCCTTTTCTGCTTGTGTATTTAGTGTTCCTAACGAGATTATTAATAGTATTAAGCCGATGACCAGAGCTAAAATGACAAAATTAGTCTTTGGTATTGTATTCAATACTTTTCGGAAGAATTTATATATCCTAGGTTCGGTTAATAAAAATAAAAATAGCACACTTCCTATTAATGTATTAGTGGGATTAATAAAATCAGTGTATATGTTTTTTAACTCAAACAATTTCATTGCATTTAAAATACTTAAAGAAGAAATAATTAGTAATATAGTGGCTAATACCCGAGGAATTATTTTTCGCATATGAACTTTTACAACATCAGGGTATCGTTTATATTTTTTTTTAAATTGAAGTTGGTGGTGTTGATTAGGGATAAATCCAATAAGGTTAGTAATGGTAATACTTTTGAAATTAGGATAATAAAAGTACTTGGGGGCGTTCCATATTAGAAATGCAGATGTAATTAGTAGACTAAAATATAATGGTATTTCAAAAAGAAAAGTTTCAGATTGATTTAGGATTAATAGCAAATCTATTGTTTGAGGAAAATGCCACAGAGTAATATAAACTGAAAAAATAAAAAATAAACTAGTGAAATTATTAAACAATTCACTTAATAAAACTTTAAACCATATACTGAATAGTTGTGTAAACAATAATAATTTTATCATAGTCATTTTGTATAGATAAAAAGATCACTAAATTACATTTAATTCTAAAGAAAAAAGGAAAATAAAAGCACAAGGTATAAATATTTATTAGGTATTAATAATCAAATAATTAACTTGTTTTTTATGTGGATATGGTTGATCGTTGTAGTAAAACCATTATTTGGGTATGGTAGTTATTGGTTCTATAGGTGTATAATTAAAATAGAATTAATGTATAAAAACAGTAGTTTTTTTATGAAAAATCTAGTATATTGTCGGTGTATTTATGTTATATAGCGATAAGTTCATATTATACGTAAGTTAAAACCTACTTATTTGGATTAATCTATACTAAAAAAAAGATTTTATGAGAAAATTTCTACCTTTAATTACATTACTGTTTACAAGTCTGGTATTTTCAAATGTAAAAATTGATATTTCCAGTAAATTAATATCTGTAACAGAGGATACGATAATAGATGGATTAGATGAAAACACAGAAGAAGGGGTGATTTTTATCACAGAAAGTTTACATCTAGAAAATGGGGTTCGTATTAAAATAAGAAATGCGTGTTTACTTATTTTAGGCGATCTTACTGGTAATGGTATTTTAGAAATAGATGAAACTGCAACGGTGACTTTAGAAGGAGAAAAGAAAGGAAGAGTTACTTTCACGGAAAGGTTTTTGGCTGATTCTATTTGCCAACAAAGCACGGATCAAAAAACATTTAACGAAATAAAAGATGTGCCATTAGGACTCGCTTATAGTCTTTATAATTTATCTGGTAGATTATTAGATAAAGGTGTCATAGATGAGTATTTACATAATTATAAAGATCCTAAAGCATATTTTATAAAAATAGAAGGCTATAAATTAAAAAAAATAGTTTTTAAGGATTAATCTCCCAAACATTAAATATAAAAGGTTATTCATCATCCGTGGTAAGCAATTATCACGGTTTTTTTAATGTTGATGTATATAATTTATCATTGCCTTCGAAAAAAAACCTAGCCTTTAGGCAGAGGAGTGTCAAAAGATTTACTATTTGCGTAGTAAAAATTTAGGATTGTTTAGATCAATCTAATATTTTTGAAGCAAAATAACTTCATATGATTTCGGTATCTAAAGCACTATCTTTAATTTCTAATATACCACTACAACCTAAACAAAAAAAGGTACCACTACATTCTGCAAAAGGATTAATACTATCGGTAGATATAATGTCTCCTATTAGTATGCCTCCTTTTAGGCAATCTGCTATGGATGGTTATGCTCTTTTGGTAAATGATAATACTACCGTTTTTGAAGTTATAGGAGAAGTTAAAGCAGGAGACTCTACTGATTTTCAGTTAAAACATGGTCAAGCTATTAGAATTTTCACTGGAGCCAGAGTTCCTGATAATGCAAATACTGTAGTAATACAAGAAAAAGTTTTGCGAACTGGTAACAGTATTACAATTCAAGAAAAGGCATATTTAAATAAAAATATTAGAAATATTGGCGAACAAATACAAAAAGGAACTATTGCGTTAAAAAAAGGAACTAAACTAACTCCAGCAGCAATAGGTTTTTTAGCGGGATTAGGAATAAATATGGTTTCTGTTTTTCTTCCTCCAAAAGTAGGTGTAATTATTACTGGTAATGAATTAATCCAATCAGGTGATGCATTATCTGAAGGTAAAATTTATGAAAGTAACTATATTCAGTTAGAAGCTGCTTTAGGTCAACTACATATTGACAGTATAACCAAATATGTTGTTAAAGATGATTATATAAGTACAAAAAACAGTATAGCTAATGCTATAGAAAACAATGATTTGGTTTTAATAAGTGGTGGGATATCGGTAGGTGATTATGATTTTGTAAAAGAAGCTTTATCAGAATTAAACACTGAAGAAGTGTTTTATAAAATAAAGCAAAAACCAGGGAAACCATTATTTTTCGGAACAAATAATATCACTTTTATTTTTGCACTACCAGGTAATCCAGCATCTTCACTTACTTGTTTTTATATATATGTTGTATCAATTATCAATAGATTAATGGGGAATTCTGAAATAGGTCTATCGAGGGTTTCTAAAAAAAGTACTGCTATATATATTAAAAAAAGTGATCGATCAGAATTTCTTAAAGCAAAAGTTTCTGGTCAACAAGTTGAAATATTAGAAGGACAAAGTTCTGCTATGTTATCTACATATGCAGTTTCTAATGCATTAGTTTTTATACCCGAAGAAGTATATAAAATTGAAAAAGGAGAATCCGTGGAGACGATTTTGCTTTCTAATTGATTGCGATAATAGTAATTTACTAAACAGTGTTTTTCTCCAATTAGTGATTGCTTTATGTTTATTTACTAAAGCTTTTTTAACATAAAATAGTAGTAGTTAGGGCTTTTTTTTAACCAATAGGACATTTTTTGAATTTTTTATTTTTTTGTCTTTTTTGTCATTTTATATTATTCTTTTTAACATAAAATTATAGTATAATTCTGATTTTCATTTAGATACCTGAGTAATCCTAAGTTTTACTTTATATCCGTAATTTATATAATGCGCTGAAATTAAGTAAGTTAGGTTGTTTTCGGTTGTTTGGTGATTTTTAAGAAATTGTTTTTTGAACATGAATACGTAGTTTTGCGGTTGTAAAACCATTAAAAACTATACATAATGATTAAAAGAATTACATTAGCGCTAACTTTACTTTTTACAATTTCTAATATGACAGCTCAAGAAGAGTCGGTTCGTTTTGGAGCTAAAGCAGGTCTTAACCTTTCAAATATAAAAGGAGATTTAACAAGTGATTTTAAGACAAGAATAAGTTTTCATATTGGAGCTTTAGTAGAAATCCCACTTTCTGATAGATTTGCATTCCAACCTGAATTGTTATATTCTTCTCAAGGAGCAAAGTTTGAATTTAAAGAAGGAAATAATGAAGTAATAGTTGTTGAAAATGGTAAGTTTGTTGATGTATCTGAAAATCAATATGAGGAAAAAGAAACGATTATAAGAAATTACATTAATATTCCATTAATGGCAAAATATTATGTTGCTGAAGGATTTAGTATACAAGCTGGACCGCAAGTCGGATTTTTAACTTCAGCTAAAACTAAAGGAGAAAATACTGATGTTTATAATTCTAAAAAGACTGTAGAGAAGTATGATATTGATTCAACTGCTGGATTATCTAAAGTTGATTTTAGTCTTAACTTTGGGTTAGGGTATCAGTTAGAAGCAGGTATCTTTTTCGAAGGACGTTATAATTTAGGTTTATCTAATGTTATAGATTCAAAAGAGATTAAAAAAGTGAAAAGGTCTAATTCAGTTATTCAGTTCTCTGTTGGATATAAATTCTAAATTATATTTTAGTACCTATTTTGTATCCGTCCGACAAAGTACATATTTTTTTTCTTGATCTACAGTTTTAGTTTTGCCATAAAAAATATTCAGTATGTCAAAAGAAACAAACGCCTCGAAGATGGAGAAATTAGTAAAGGCTTATCTATTATCTGGTCAAAGCCAAAAAGCTTTTGCTGCAGCCCATGGAGTATCGGAAAACAAGATGTATTACTGGATTAAAAAGCTATCCAACACTAATTCCTCTACATCAAAGAAGGAAAGTTCTAAAACCGATTTCGTACCTATCTCGGTTACCCCTATAAATATTCCAAAAGGAGTTATAGTGATACGATGTATTTCAGGTGTTGAAATTGAAATTCCTGTATAGATGTTTGGGTTAACGATTTCAAACTGTTTTCAGCTATATTGTAATGCTTGCGACATGCGCAAAAGTTTTGATAGCCTTTGCGGTTTAATAGAAAATGATCTAAGCCAAAATCCTACTAATGGAACGGTGTATATATTTATTAATAAATTTCGTAATAAAATAAAATTATTACACTGGCAGTCTGGAGGTTTTGTATTGTACTACAAACGCTTAGAATCTAGTAGCTTTGATTTACCTGTTTATAG
>CAVYIL010000074.1:0-5098 GCA_963768325.1 uncultured Flavobacteriaceae bacterium
TATTATTTATATTTCATAGATTTACGGATTAAACGTAAAAAAAATATACAACATTAAATGAAGAAATCCTGGAAAGACATCAATATAAAAGATATTCAAAAATCACACGCCTTAATTCTAGAAAAGTACGGCACTTTAAATATGGTTGAATGGGTAAAGTATTCACATATACAGAATAAATATTCAAATGTTTGGTTTAAGAATGTTGACAGTATTAGTTTATCGGATCAACAAACAGCTTCTGTTACTTTTTTATGGTATGTAGATGTTCATTTAAAATTAAAGAAGGAACAACCTTTAAGAATAGTAAAAACCATTGTAGATCATTTCTTTTATGATTCTGAGCAAACATAGTACATAATGCCATTTTCCACATGAATTTATTGCAATAAAATATTCTTTTTTCCTATCTGCTTCTAGGTAAAAATAAACGGGTCACATAAAAAAGTTGGGAGAAAATTTTACACAATAGAAAATAAGTTTTCTTTAAAGTGAAAATGAATTTTAAATAGTTTTCAATAAATCAAATTAACCCAGTGTTTACGGACATTGTTTTTTTTCTTTTGCATAATCCCCAAGAAATACATGTGACACAAAGAAACTTTTTTATTTAATTATAATGGTATACTTTTGGATTGAAAAGACTGGTATACTTTTCGGTTGAAATAAACATAAAGTCAGATCCTTTTGTAAAATATTGCCTAATTAGTCCATTTAATACCATTTTTCTTATGAATTTACTGTAAAATAAAATGCCTTATTTTTTAATATATGCGATAAAGAAAAATCAAGCATAGCAGCGCTACGGTTTATTTTTATCTGGAAGCAGATAGGAAAAAAGAATATTTTATTGCAGTAAATTCATAAGAAAAATGGTATAAGTTTTCATTAGAACCTCTTTCCCAAGAGTGATATGGACGGGCAAGAAAGTAGTCAATGTTTAAGTTATCAGCAACTTGTTGATGCCCAGTAAACTCCTTTCCATTATCAGCAGTAATGCAGGGCATTCGCTTTTAAACTTTCATTACTAATTCTCTGTATGTGTCATTGGCAAAGGCTTTCTGTCTTTTTCTGTTCTTTGCTTTTTTCAGGGTTTGTTCGTCATCCAATAGTTTTATAGCAATTTTGACCAGTAAGTTGCTGTTTTCTACAGCATTTTGATTTCTTTTAGCGTATCCGTCCGACAAAGTACATATTTTTTTTCTTGATCTACAGTTTTAGTTTTGCCATAAAAAATATTCAGTATGTCAAAAGAAACAAATGCCTCGAAGATAGAGAAATTAGTAAAGGCTTATCTGTAAAGTTTCACAACATTGTTGATGTTATTTTGGATCACATGCATTTCTTGGAGATTAGGCAAAAGAAAAACTATGCTAGTGATTTTAGGCTTGTTGAACTGGAAACAACTCGACCTTAGGAGAGTTGTTCTATTTCAACAATACCCGTAAACACTGGGTTAATTTTATTTATTGAAAAAATATTTAAATTTCAGTTAAAAGACCTCTTGTTTTCTATTGTGTAAAATTTTCTCCCACCTTTTTTATGTGATCCGTTTAAGGTTGAGAAGTTGATTATTTTTGTTACAAAACAAACAAACAAACAAACAAAAACAAACATGCAAAAATATCATTCTAATGCTACAACAAATTCAAATATTCGTTCGCTAATCCAAGCTAATTCTGTTAAAAACTCAGAACAAGCTATACGGTTCGGAATCTCCTCTCAAACTGTTTCAAAATGGAAAAATAGGGATTCTATTCAAGATACTTCTTGTGCTCCCCTGAATATTAAGTATGCTTTGTCTGAAGTAGAACGAGCCTTAGTTATTAGTCTTCGTAGTTCTACTTGGATGTCTATAGACGAGGTTTGGGAAGCTCTTCTAGAGGCTAATCCAAATATATCCAGAAGCTCTGTATATCGTTGTTTTGTGAAAGAAAACATTAATAAAGTACCTCAGGAAAAGAAAGATAAGGCCAAGAAATTCAAAGCATATAAGCCAGGATATTTACACATTGATGTAACTTATTTACCTAAATTTGAAGGACAACCTCATTATCTATTTGTAGCTATTGACAGAGCGACAAGAACTATGTTTTATTGGATTTATGAAAATAAAACTGCCGAAAATACAGAAAATTTCATGGATAAATGTTTTGCCTTTTTTCCAATTTACATAACTCATATCCTAACAGATAATGGACTAGAGTTTACCAATAGATTAATACGATCTAAAAAAGGAAATCTTTGTCAAAAACCATCAAAAATGGATATTAAATGTGCTGATAAGAATATTGAACATAGGCTAACTAAACCATCAACACCAAAAACTAATGGCATGGTTGAAAGAGTAAATGGAACAATTAAAAACAATACTATATTAAAAACAAAATATCAAAATAAATATGAAATGGAAACTGATATGATAAATTTTCTTTGCTTTTATAACATTTATAGAAGACACGGTTCCTTAAGGAAAGAACTAGACGTGAAAACTCCGTTTCAGACCATTGAAAAATGGTATCAAATTGAACCAGAACTTTTTAAAATAACACCCGATGAGTTTAAAAATAAAATACTAGATTTACAAAATAAATATAATCAACTTTCATCAACAACGTTGTGAAACTTGACAATTATGTATTAACTAAAAATTATGATAGCATAAGACAATCTGATGTATATTTATCAATCAAAAAAGTTTAACATGCCTTTTGACCGTATTCCCTTTAAAGAAACTAATTACTTTTCGCAATTAATATGTGATTATCTTGATGAAAAAGAAGAATTACAACAGTTTTATGATCGTTTTCCTAATTTAGAAAGTTTTAAAATACAGATAGAAGAAAAAAAAGAATTGTTTTCGGATAAAAATAGAGGAGTTTTAACTTCAGTTTTAGAAAAACAATATAAAAATTTTATAGTTTCTGAAAACACCAAAGATAATATTCTTTTGCTTAATGACAAGTTTACGTTTACAATTACTACAGGGCATCAATTAAATTTATTTACTGGACCGCTATATTTTTTATATAAAATTATATCAACGATAAATCTTACTAAGGTGTTAAAAGAACAATATCCTGATTATAATTTTGTGCCAGTATATTGGATGGCTACAGAAGATCATGATTTTGATGAGATTAATTATTTTAATCTTTTTGGTAAAAAAATTCATTGGAATCATGCCGATGGGGGAGCAGTAGGTAAGCTAGATACTAACGGGTTAGATAAGGTTTTTGAAATATTTTCTTCAGAAATAGGAATGAGTAAGAACGCAGAAAGGTTAAAATTGCTATTTAAAGAAGCTTATTTAGAAAATGATAACTTAGCGGATGCTACACGATTTCTAGCAAATAAATTGTTTGGGGAATATGGTTTAGTGATTATTGATGCAGATTCTCGAGAACTAAAACAACTATTTATACCAATTATAGAAAAAGAATTAATAGAGCAAGTTTCATATAAAAGTGTCTTGCCTCAAGCACAAAAATTAGAAAATGAAGGTTATAATGTACAGGTAAATCCGAGAGAAATTAATTTATTTTATTTAAAAGATGGTTTGCGAGAGCGGATTATAGAAAAAGAAGGAGAATATTTTATAGATAAAGGCGAAAAATTTTGGAGTGAAAATTCGATTTTAAAAGAATTAAAGGAGTATCCAGAGCGGTTTAGTCCAAATGTAATAACGAGACCTTTGTACCAAGAGGTAATATTGCCAAATCTCTGTTATATAGGAGGTGGGGGAGAGTTAGCATATTGGTTAGAGCTAAAGAGGTATTTTGAAGAAGTAAAAATACCTTTTCCTATTTTATTGCTACGAAATTCAGCGCTAATACAATCCAAAAAACAATCAGAAAAAATTAAAAAACTTAGAATTACGGACAAAGAACTGTTTTTAAAACAGCATGAATTAATTAATCGAAAGGTTCGACAGATTTCTAATATTGATATTAATTTTGATGTGCAACGTAAGTATTTGGAAGAGCAATTTCAGGATATGTATACCCTAGCGGAGCAGACTGATGTTAGTTTTATAGGAGCTGTAAAAGCTCAGGAAAAAAAACAGCTAAAAGGGTTAGATATGCTCGAAAAACGTTTATTAAAAGCCCAAAAACGTAAATTAAGTGATAATGTTTTGAAATTAATTAGTATACAGAATGCGCTTTTTCCTAGTCAAAGTTTACAGGAGCGTAACACTAATTTTTCTGAATTTTATTTGGAGTATGGTGAAGAATTGATTCCTAAATTGATGAAAAAATTGGATCCTCTATTGGGGGAGTTTATGATTTGTAAACTCTAGAAACGAAGTCAATGTTAATCTTACCACGAAAAAACGGGTCACATAAAAAAGTTGGGGAGAAAATTTTACATAATAGAAAATAAGTTTTCTTTAAAGTGAAAATGAATTTTAAATAGTTTTCAATAAATCAAATTAACCCAGTGTTTACGGGCATTGTTGAAATAGAACAACTCTCCTAAGGTCGAGTTGTTTCCAGTTCAACAAGCCTAAAACCACTAGCATAGTTTTTTTCTTTTGCATAATCCCCAAGAAATACATGTGACACGTAAATTCATGAGAGAAATGGTATTATCTACAACAAAAAAAATCCTCATCAAGTAAATGATGAGGATTTCAAGGAAGGCGGCGACCTACTCTCCCACAATAGTAGTACCATTGGCGCTAACGGGCTTAACTTCTCTGTTCGGAATGGTAAGAGGTGAGCCCCGATGCTATAACCACCTTAAATCGTTATTAGTTAAATTATAATACAAATAGTGCGTATTTTCTCTACTTATTTTATAGATAACTAACATAATATCTTAACATATTGATCTAATGAAATACGTGCTAAATAGAACTTATCAAAGCAATTCTCCACTCCGATAGATTTACTATCGGAGTGTGCGCATAAGCCTATGGGTTATTAGTACTACTTGGCTATGACATTACTACCTTTACACCTATAGCCTATCAACGTGATCGTGCTTTACGACCCTTTAAAGAAATCTCATCTTGTGGTGGGTTTCGCGCTTATATGCTTTCAGCGCTTATCCCTTCCGAACGTAGCTACTCTGCAATGCCCCTGGCGGAACAACA
>CAVYIL010000075.1:0-15415 GCA_963768325.1 uncultured Flavobacteriaceae bacterium
TAACACTGTTTTTGGAGTATTTCTTTCTAAAAAAAACATAAACAA
Source organism: uncultured Flavobacteriaceae bacterium (assembly GCA_963768325.1). Lineage (GTDB taxonomy): Bacteria > Bacteroidota > Bacteroidia > Flavobacteriales > Flavobacteriaceae > Aquimarina. The sequence goes on from CAVYIL010000075.1 coordinate 46, forward strand.
TTCTAATAACACGTAATCAAAAGATTACAATAATCATCAAAAACATGTTTATTTCAATCGAAAAGTATACCAGTCTTTCAATCCAAAAGTATACCATTATATGTAAAGTTTCACAACATTGTTGATGTTATTTTGGATCACATGCATTTCTTGGAGATTAGGCAAAAGAAAAACTATGCTAGTGATTTTAGGCTTGTTTCCAGTTCAACAATGCTCGTAAACACTGAGTTAATTTGACTTATTGAAAACTATTTAAAATTCATTTTCACTTTAAAGAAAACTTATTTTCTATGATGTAAAATTTTCTCCCCAACTTTTTTATGTGACCCATTTTTAAATGCTTTTGCCTTGTTTCAAAGAGGTAAAGAAAGGGTTGCGTGAGCTATTTTTTATTAAATTACCATTTTCTTACTCTAATTGGAGTTTCAATAGGTTTTAAAATTAATTGTTTATAGATTTTATTAATGTGATGGAACCAAAATTCGCAATCCTTCTGAATGGCTAGAAAACTCAGGTGCATACATGGATTGTATAGTTGTAATACCATTAGAAAAATCCCCCTCATTGTTTACTCTAAGATCATACTCGAATACATAAATACCTTTTGGCAAATAGTCAAAGAAGAAGTTAGTAGAGACATCTCTAGTACTTTCATAATACCCCAATCCATCTTGCGATTTATATTGGGATATCACATTTATTGGCTCTAACCCAGAGGCGCGCATGTCTTTCATATGTATAAACTCCATTGCTCTGTCTGATTGAAGTTCAATTCGTACACGTACGACATCTCCTAATTGAAGTTTGGTGTTAGTAGTAACTTCGGTAATTTTCTCGCCAGTATCTGAATTTTTTTTAAGGAACAATTTTTTCTTTAATTTTAAGGGTGTTTCGGCAGAAGTAATTTTATCTAAATTCTCAAAATACTGCCAGTACAAAGCTCCCCAAGCGATTCCTTTTCCTTTTTTGGTAATTTTGGCAGTTGCCATACTAGGTTTTATTTCTGTTTTGTGCCAAGATGTTTTAAAATAACCTGTTCCGACCTCTACTTTTACATCCTCTAATTGATTAGGGTTAATTTTTAGGTCGCCTAATTCAATTTCTACCATGTCTGCTACAGATAACCAGTCACTACCCTGTAGTAGTAAAGCATATACCGCATCAGAGGTTGCTTTAGTAGTTCTCCATTGGTTTGTTTGTTTGTTTTTTAGTAACCAAACCTTTAAGTTATCAACTATTTTTGTTCGTTTAGGCTCTTGTTCTATCTCGGCAAAAACCTCGATCATTAGAGATTGTGTTTCGACAGGAGCTTGATACCAATGCCAGCTAGGAGTATTAGATTTCCAGTACATCCCTAATTCTTCGTTTGTGATACTTTTTTCATCCAAAGATCTAAGAATTTTTGTAGCAGTAGTAGTATCACCGTTGCGATGCAGAATTAAGGACAGCATTCCTTGTGCATATAGACTTTGTGTTGTCCAATATTTTTTGGCTTGACCAATATAATATGCACTGGCTTCTCTAGTAGTATTTAGCAATTTAAAATTAGGAAAGAAGCTGCGCATGTACAGATAATGAATCTGAATGTGGCTAAGATGATTTTGTGTAATATCTGTTTTATGTTTGTCACAATATTTTTTTAATTCTTCATATTCATTCACGAACTCTTGATCCAAATAACGTATTACATTTTGAAGTAAGTTTTTTGTCTTAGTATCAAGATTTGATATGTTTAATTTTTGTAAATGACCAAATCCAGAGGCAATATATTGGCTTATAAAACGATTTTCACGCCCACCTATAAACCAAGGAAAGGCACCAGAATTATATTGCATCTGTTGTAGTTTGTTTAATGTAGATTGCAATTCTGTATTCATTTTATTTAGATCAAAAAGTAAAGCAATACGTTTTTTTTGTTCTGTTTCACTTTGTGCATCCCTTAGCCATGGTGTTTCCTGAATAATTATAGATTTTAACTCCTGATTTTTTTCAAGATTGCTTAATAATGCATCTGTAGATTTCCATTGGGTAAACACTTCCTGAATTCTAGGGTTAGAATTGGCAATATGACTAGCTAATACATTAGCATAATACCTAGAGAATATTTGGTCTGAGGATTCCTGTTGGTTTTCTATCAGGTATGGTAGTGCTTGTATAGCATACCACGCTGGATTAGATGTTATTTCTAGGGTAAGTTTATGGTTTTTTAAGGTATTAGAATTGTTGTTTTTTAACTTATCTAAAGAGAAATTTTTGGTTTGATTAGAATGAATCCACATTGGTAATGTTTCTGTAACTAATTTTCTGTTTGTTAGTACAGGTAATGTGTTTTGCTCTCCGTCGGAAAACTTCCCTCCTTTGGCAACAATTTTGTATTGTACCGCTTGGATATTATCGGGGATTTTTAAACTCCAGATTACATTAGTGTTTCCGGTTGCTTTAACTTCAAAGTTTTGACGCGGATTAGTGTTTTTTAAATCTAGATCTATCGTCTTGTTAGTCAAAGCATCAAATAATTGCAGTTCTACAACTCCGTTAATATCTTTGGATGAGAGGTTTGATATTTTGGAACTCAATACAATATTATCACCTTCTCTTAAGAATCTTGGTGGGTTAGGAGTAAGCATCAACTCTTTTTGAGTAACAACTTCTAGTATCTGAGTAGCTGCATTTAATGTTTTGGTATGTGATAAGAGTTGTAGCTTCCATTTAGTTAATGCTTCTGGAGCTGTAAAATTAAAGCTTACATTGCCTTCTGCATCAGTAGTTAAGTGCGGAAAGAAAAAGGCTGTTTCTTGAAAGTTTTTTCTTATTTTAACCCCTTGTATCGCTGGTTCTTTTTTAGTTATAGGGTTTGATTTATCTATGGTTTCTTCCTGTTTATAGGCTGCTGCTGCTGCTTCTACTACTTCTTTTCTATAAGGTTCATCGTTAATAGTGGATTCCATAGCCATAGCTGTTTCCATTGGCGCTCCTGCTAACTTCGATTTGTTTCGGTAAGAACTGCCTCTATTATATTGATTCATGAAATATAATCCATGCCAATTTAGTTGATCATATTGCTGATTGTAGTAATTATCTATATTATTCTCATTATTAACTTGGTTAAAAATGTTTATTCCAAAACTTTGTTTTGCATGCCTAAGGATAGAAGAGGAATATGTACTCCTTTTTATAGGGATAAAACTCCATTGATGTGGTTTAAATTGATCTAAAGATGCATCATACATACTAGCAAGTAATTCAGCGGTTATTTTATCTCCTTTAGGACCTTTAATCGTAAAACTCCACGTTTCTTTTTCATTTGGTTGAAGCTTGTTTCTAAATGATTTGGTTTCTATACTAAGTTCTGTTGGGTGATAGGGAACAGGGATGAGTATTGATCCATTTTGATGACTATTGTAGTTAACGAAATTATAATTGATAGAAAAACCCCCCAGATCTTCTTTTGTTATGGGAACCGAGAAAGTTTCGCTGTTTTCTGAAAGCTTTATGAATTTGGTTTCTATGATTTTATGATTTTTTTCGATATCTATGGTGATAGTAATATCTTTAGAAGCAGAACTTAGTTTAATTATGGCATTATCTCCAATGGAGTATTCAGGTTGGTTAGTAGTGATTTCTAAAATTTGTTGATCGCTACTATTTTTGTCTTTAGGGCTATATAATGTCACGTATTTTATATCCTTTACTTCTTGACCAAATCGGTCTTTGGTATGTAGCTCGATGATGTATTTGCCAGACTCCCAAGAAGATGTTTTTTCTATATTTAATTGTTGGGTACCTTTACTATTAGTTTCGGATTTTTGAGTGTTAAAAGTATTATTATATTTTAATTCTCCTTTTTCCCAGTTGCGGTAGTCATTCTCATTGCTATAAGCATCATGGGGGAATAGTTTTTTAAATTCGGATTTCTCGTATCTTTTGTAATCAGGCGCTTTCCAAGGACGTGTTCGCAAAGGACTTACTGGCGCTTTTAGTTTAAAAATTTGTATTGTACCATTGGTACTCACAAATTCGTTATTAAGATTCTTGGTGGTAATGGAAAGAGAAAAATCGTTTTTAGTCTTATCAATCCTATTTTTGTTCTCAATTATAGCTATTAAAGAATGATAACCTACATTAATTATTGTGGAGGTACTTCTTGTTTCTCCATTAATATCTGTGACATCTACATTAACCTCGTAATTAAAAATAGGCAAATCTTCTTTTGATATTGTTGGGTCTGGAATTGCTTTGAAATCAATTTTATACTCTCCTTTATCGTTAGTTTTTGTTTCTCCATGAGTGATTTCTTGAGGCTGAGAAGTGTGTGGTGGGTACCAATAGCACCATATAGGATATTGTACTTTTCTGTGTACTCGATATACAACTTTAGCTTCTGAAATAGAACTTCCTGCATATGCTTTAGCAGTGCCATTTAGAGGTATATTATCGTTAATTTTATATGTTTTTGTAATAGGTTCGATTACGGTTTCGAATTTAGGACGTTTATATTCTTCTACAGATACAGAGGTGCTTGCATGATTATTTGTTTGTATGGTATATATACCAGTTAATCCACTTGATGGAATTATAAATTCACCGCTAAAAGACCCGTATTCGTTTGTTTTGAAATTCAGTGTTTTAACTATTTGCCCGTTTCCATCTCTCAGTGTGGCAAAAGCTTCTTGATTAGGGATTACTTTTGGGTTTTCATCAGAAATCATTAAGATTCCTTTAAAATATAATGTTTGCCCAGGTCTGTATATGCTTCTGTCTGTAAACAAGAAGGTTACTTGTCTTGCTTTATTGTTATTGAAATTGGGATTATTTTGAGATTTATTTAGATAAAACCCATCAAATTGAGCGGTATCATTTTCGTGTTTAACTATGGCAGAAACATTATAGTAGTAATCATCTGTAATAAAGTTGGCTTCACCATTTTTATCCGTTGTTATTGTTTTGTTTAGGTCATTTTTGCCCCTACGTTGGTTTTCTGTAAAAAGATTAACTGTTGCATTTGGTATTGGAAAACCATTATTACGGTTAACTACTTGAAAAATTGTTTTTTCAGAAGTTTTATTTTCAATTAGTGTGAGATCGCTAACCTGTATACTTCCATATGAAAATTTGTTTTTATTGGTTAACTCTTTTGAAGGAGAAGCCAAAATAAGATACGATCCTTGTTTTAATTTAGGGAGTAATATTTCTGAGCTATGAGTTTGGTAATCCTGTTCATTACGCATTTTAGCATCCCACGTTGTACTGACATTTAAAGCGTTTATAAATGTGATTTGTTCGTTTACTTTGTATAATTTGTTTAAAGATTTTAATTGTTTTTGAGTAATCTGTAAGGCTTTAAAATAAAGTAGATCTGTGTTTTTATAAGTGACGAGTATTTTACTATTTGCCTGCGTAGGGATGTATTTTTCTGTTTGGATATTTACTACTTTTTGTAGTATTTGATTTTTAGCAATCTTGCAATTGTTTGCTCCTCTAGAATCCGGGAATTTTGCAATTGCAGCGTCATATAATTTAACGGCATCCTTTAGTTTCCATCTGTTTTCTTCATTTTCTATAGGAATAAAAGAAGAAGCTTGTTCTATAAAAATATTAGCAATTTCAAAATCATATAAAGCAGAAACTTTGTTGGTTTTATATGTTTCTTTTTCTGTTTGTAGTGATTCTATCAGAATCTTTTGTTTATCGTTAAAAGTTGCGGATTTTAGCACAAAATTTAAGCGTTCTATATTTATTTCTGTTAGTGCATCGGGTTGTTTATCGCGGGAGTGAAATTTTATTAAATTTTGATAAATTTTTAAAGCGTGGAATTGTAATGATGTGGTGTCATTAGTAGATATTTTTATGGCAGAAAACTTTTTATGATCACTAAGGTATTCTGGATTGTCAATTCTAAAAGCATAAGAAGGTTTGGTAATATCTGTTTCAGAAGTTTTATAAAAAGACAATGCATTGTGTGATAAAAAATCATATAAAGTTGGTCGATATTTTTTAGAATCTTTTGCTGTGGTTAGCAATTCATCGATTGATGATAATTCTGTTTGCTGTGCAAGCACACCATTTTGTAGTGATTTTTGATAATACAGATGGATTTCTGCGAATATAGTTTTTAGATCCCAAGTTCTAAAATCAGTTTTGTTTACTTTTTGAGCTGTTTGAGTTCTGCTGTAAAATTTCCATCTATTTTGTTCAAAATATTGCCAGTACAACTTAGCTAGTATGCTTTCTAATATGTTTCGTGTAGGAAATTTACTTTTTTCTATTTCATTTTTCAATTCCAAGATTATATTCAATTGCGCATCTTCTTCTAGTGTAAGCATGAATTTAGCTTTGTGTAGCAATGCTTTTATAGCCTGATTGGGGTTTCCTTGCTTTTTAGCTTTAGCATAAATATTTTTCACAATATCTATTGCAGATTTGGGTAATCCTTGCTGTTCAAAAGCTTCTACTTTTTTCCAATCCTCTTTATAGTTGTCTTGAGCTATCATATACAGATTAGGTAAGGTTAAAAGGAAAATAAGGATAATATATTTTTTCATATCAGAATGTTTAAAAAAAATCACATAAACAAAAATAGGTCTTGTTAAAATACTGTAAAGAGTTGATTTGTTATGCATGTAATACTGTAAAATTACGTTTTTGAAACGATAATTGAATGAATCTATGTGTTTTGTTTAGTAAAGTATTCTTTTAGGTATGTAAAATAAATGTGTTGGATTAATATTTTATGGATATTGGTGTCAGAAATAATTTTTTTCGTATTTAATATTTATCTTTACGAGCTGATTAAATATACTACTATGCGTGTACATTTTATAGCAATAGGAGGAAGTGCTATGCATAATTTAGCGATTGCACTATGTCAGAAAGGGTATCAAGTTACTGGAAGTGATGATGCTATTTTTGAACCTTCAAAATCGAGATTAGAGCGTTATGGATTGTTGCCACTTGAGTTAGGTTGGTTTCAAGAAAGGGTACATGTTGGGATTGATGCTGTAATATTAGGGATGCATGCAAAAGAGGATAATATAGAGTTGCTTAAAGCTCAGGAATTAGGATTGAAAATATATTCTTATCCTGAATTTTTATACGAGCAATCAAAAAACAAAACACGTGTAGTTATTGGAGGGTCGCATGGTAAAACTACAATTACCTCGATGGTCTTGCACGTTTTACATTATCATGAGAAAGATGTGGATTATATGGTAGGGGCTCAGTTAGAGGGTTTTGAAACGATGGTGCATCTAACAGAAAAAAATGACTTTATTGTGCTAGAAGGGGATGAATATTTGTCCTCACCAATCGATAGGAGACCAAAATTTCATTTGTATCACCCTAATATAGCTCTAGTGAGTGGTATTGCTTGGGATCATATTAATGTGTTTCCTACTTTTGGCAATTATGTAGATCAGTTTAAGATTTTTATGAATTCTATCATTAATGGAGGGGTTTTGGTTTATAATGAAGAAGATATAGAGGTTAATAAATTGGCAGAATCAACAGAGGTTCCTATTCGTAAGTTCGGATATAAAACACCAGAATACAGGGTGGATAATGGAGTAACTTTATTAAATACTCCTGAAGGTGAAATGCCGATTGAAATTTTTGGAGCTCATAATCTCAGTAATTTAGCGGGTGCAAAATGGATTTGTCAACATATGGGTGTTGATGAAGATGATTTTTATGAAGCGATTTCTTCTTTTAAAGGAGCTTCAAAAAGATTGGAAAAGATTGCTGAAAACGCTAATACTGTTGTCTTTAAAGATTTTGCGCATAGTCCATCTAAAGTAAGTGCTACAACAAAAGCTGTAAAGGAACAGTATAGGGATAAAAAACTGATAGCCTGTTTAGAATTGCACACATATAGTAGTCTAAATACTGAATTTTTGAGCGGATATGAGGGTGCTTTGAGTTTTGCGGATGAGGCAATCGTGTTTTATTCACCACAGGCAGTAGAAATAAAACAGTTAAAAGAAATATCTCCTATTCAGATAAGGGAGGCGTTTAAGCGTGAAGATTTAATTATTTATACAAATCCAGAGGAGTTTAAAAGTGGTCTAAAACAAAAAGATTTTTATAACTCTGTGTTACTGTTAATGAGTAGTGGGGATTACGGTGGTTTGGATTTTGATGAAGTAAAATTAATGATGTAGTAAAAAAAAATATACAGATCAATACCTAGTAAGTGAGGTAATGTTGGTTAAAATATTTTATTTAGTTCTGCGGTTGACTTCTTTAGTATATTGTGACTATGGGTAAGGGGTTTTATATACTCTTTGAGTAAGAATTGTTACGATTTACTTAATAGTTTCAAAAGAAGGGTTTAACCGACTTCATCAAAAACGGTTCTTAAAAACCCATCTAAATCATCTATTACGGAGATGTCGCTAGGGGTTCCTAAATTAATCATAAGAGCTTGGTCTTTGATTTTTCCTTTAAGAAAAAATTGATAAGTATTTCCCATTTTAAATTTATATCCTTTTAGCTCAGATCCAAAAGAAACAAACTTAATTTCGGTTTTAATAGTACTAGAATCGCCATATATACTAATGATTTCCTCAAAAACGGCAGATAACATGTCCTCACTATAATATTCCCATTTTATAGAGGTTCCATTACAAGCAAGCATTTCATATTCAGATTGAGCTACACATCCTTTTGGGACTTGTATGTGGTTTCCTACTAAATCTAAAAACGAAATAGTGTTCTCTTGACCGTAAACAAAAGTGGTTCCTAGTATAATAAAGAGGTAAATAAAGTTTTTCATAAATAGGTTAGTTAGGGATTCTTAGTTTTGTTGATTTAGGGTGCATCACATGTAAATATAGTAAAAGTTTCATTTTCAAACAAATATATGTATGAATTTAAGTGGTTATAGGTGAATTAAGTTAGTGAATAAATTTAAATAATTGAAAAATAATGTATTATATTTTGGATTAATAATTATACTTACAGTCATATAACCAGTATTAAATATATTATGATTAAAATAAATTCGTCATTTTCTATCAAGGAATGGAATGAAAATGATCGACCAAGAGAGAAATTACTTGTTAAAGGAAAGAACGTATTAAGCGATGCAGAATTAATCGCGATATTAATTGGTTCGGGAAATCGAGAGGAAAGTGCGGTAACTTTAAGTCAACGTATTTTGGCCAGTGTAGATAATCAAATTAGTAGATTGGCAAAATTATCAATTAAACAATTAATGAGTTTTAAAGGTATTGGTGAGGCTAAAGCCATATCTATTGTAGCGGGTTTGGAATTAGGTAGAAGAAGAAAAAATGAGGATATGCCAGTTATCCCTAAAATTTCTTGTAGTAGAGATGTGTTTGATATTTTACAGCCTTTTATAGGTGATTTAGAGCATGAGGAATTCTGGGTTTTATATTTAAATAATGCTAATAAGGTGATTCAGAAAAAACAAATCAGTATAGGAGGAAAAACAGGGACATTGGTGGATGCGAGGATTGTTTTTAAATCAGCACTCGAGTTTGGAGCTACAGCTATTATTTTAGCACACAATCATCCTAGTGGCTCACTAACCCCTAGTCAATGTGATAAAAATATAACAAAAAAAATAAGGGAAGGTGGGGTAAACCTAGATATAAAATTACTCGATCATGTGATAGTAACAGAAAAAGACTATTTTAGCTTTGCTGATGACTCGATTCTGTAAGTAATAATGGTAAATAATTCAGGAAACTTTAACTCATTAATTGAATAGTATGTTATTGATTTATGTTCATAAAATAACACCTAGAGTTACATATTCTTTTAGGCATATTTGTAAAAGAATTCTTGGGTTAGAAGTTGATTTTACCTCTAAGATCGAAACGTTTATAGCTCATGACGGACCTAAATTTTCATATGGGAAGCAACCTTTAAGAGAAGAGTTTTATTTTCAAAGTGTAGATTTACTTTTTGAGAGAGGTTTAAATGATATTGAAATAAAAGTTTTCTCTTGGGAAGATACAAAATGTTTTTATAAGGTTAAAAACATAAAGTCTGCTTTGCCATTCGACATTTTTGCAGCTACTTTTTATCTCCTTAGTAGGTATGAGGAGTACCAACCACATATAAAAGATGATTTAGGACGCTTTATGGCTGTTGATAGTATTGGGTTTGTATCTGGTTTTTTAGAAGACCCTGTAGTGGATATTTGGGCGTATAAATTTAAAGACATTCTACTAAAGAGATATCCTAATATTAAATTTGAAGATAAAAAATTTAGTTGTATTCCATTGGTGTCAGTTTCTGAAACTTTTGCTTATAAAAGGAAGGGAATGATGAGGTCAATAGGTGGAGCAATAAGGGACTTATGGCAATTAAAATTTATAGAGTTAACAGATCGATTCAAAGTTCTGATGAATTTTAAAAAAGACCCTTATGATACATTTGATTTTATGATTAATATGCAAAAGAAACATAAAGGAAGGTTAAAAGTATTATTTGGATTAGGGGATTATTCGCATTATGAAAAAAATATTAGTCATAATGATTTAGTACATAAATCGATTATAAAACACGTTGCAGATTATGTAGATGTAGGATTAAAAATATCTTATGAGGCAATTTCTGATTTGTTAATATTAAAGAAAGAAAAAATACGCGCAGAAAGTATAATTAATCAGCAAGTTAGGATATCAGCTTGTTCTTTTAGTAAAATAAAATTACCCGAAGCATATCGTAATTTTGTGGAATTAGAAATAGAGCAAGATTATTCTATGGGATATGTAAATAAATCTGGATTTAGGGCCGGAACCTGTACGCCTTTTTTGTTTTATGATATTGATTATGAGGTTCAAACTCCTTTAATAGTGTATTCTTTTTGTTTTAGATGTCAGGATCATGAAAATAATACCGATGAAAATTCTATAAAATCTGAAATGATTTCTTATTATAATAAAGTTAAAAAAGTAAACGGTGTATTTATTCCAATCTTTAGTAATAGATTGTTTGGTGAAATGAACAATCAAGTATTTTGGGAATCAATTTTAGAATTTGTTTTGAATATTGAAGATAATTAGTTACATTCTTTTCATTTTAATATGTACTATAATAGTAATAAACAAAGTGTTTATTTAAGTGTTTTACCGTAATATAGTTGTTGTTTGTTTGTGTATTGCTATATTTGTTCATCATGAAAGAGAAGGTTCTATTTTTTAAATAGTTAGGTTGGATTAAGTATGGTTTTGATTTGAATTTTTTATTTGTTGAGCTCATCATATCGTTTTTTTAGTAAAGTTTCTCGAACTAATTGTATTGTTAGTTAGAGTTCGAAATAGGATCTTTAATATATCATAATTGGATGTCTTATAGAAAATTATAAGACAGATGCTGAAATTACGTAAACTTTGAAAATCATATTAATTAAAACGATAAATTGATTTTTGTATGTAACACTTTAGACTTTGGTACTATTCTTGCCTTCTATTAGACTTAATTAATGTAATTATTTGTATATTATTACTGATTTGTTTAAGTGTTTATAATTTGAATTGAAATAAAATAGTTGGTTTGTTTTTCTTTTTTTAGAAACAAATCTTTTATGTGTAAAAAAAATAAATCTTTTGAATGTTAATTTTAATTAACATTTTACTATAATTAGATCCCTAGATGATTAAACGAAAAATTTATTTATTGATTATTCTATTACCGGTATGGATTTTTTCATCCTGTGTTAAGGACGTAGATTTTGATCAATCTGAAGATATAGTGATTACTCCTGTTTTTGAACTAGCCTTTGTTTATTCCAGTTTTAACACTAAAGACTATGAATATTTCAATTTGGATCCATCCATAACGATTCCTGAAGTTGTTGTTGATGATACATTAGATTTTGATTTTTTAAGCATAGACTTTAGTGTAGATAATTTAGAGAAAGTAGAATTAACATTTGAGTTTGCTAATACCATTAAGAGAGATTTTGAATTTAGTTTTACATTTTTAAATAATGAGAATAAGCCTGTTGGGAAGGTGTATAAAATGTTAGCTAATTCAGGATTGGGAGAAAATGAAGAACCGGTGATAACTACAAAAATTATTGAGTTAGATAGAAGTACAATAAAAACTTTGTCTACTGCCAAAAGAGTAGCATTATCGACTAAAGTAGAAAATGTGAATAGTACACTTAAAGGTAAAATTGAGCTGAGGTCTAAGGGAACTTACTTTGTTAATTATAAACTATGAGAAGATATATTTGCTTAATCATAGTGCTATGTGGGTATGTAGGATGTTTTCAGAACAAGGAAGGGTTGTATGATTTTACAGAATTGCCACAATCACTTATGCTTAATCCTGGCGCAGATGTTAATTTTGAATATCACGCAGGAGTGCCTTTTTTGTCACATTTTCATTTTAATATAGGAATAAAAGGAGTATCTCTATATGATGTATTTGCAGATGATGGGAGAGATATTAATGAGAAGATAAAAAATACACTTTCTGGATTAGGTCGTAATGATTATTTGACCTTAACTCAACAGTTAGAGATTGTTAATTTTGGTTGGAAAAGTAAAAAGAATAATGAGATTTATTATTCTGGAGGTGTTTATGAAGAATTGGACTTGATAGGGTATTTTCCTAAGGATTTCGCAGTATTAGCTTATGAAGGAAATAAAGAATATTTAAATCGTTCTTTTCGATTTTCTAATATAAGTGCTACAGGAGAACTTTTAACAGTGTATCATTTTGGTTATTCTAAAAAAGTAAATAGTAGGCTTGTTTTTGGGGCTAGGGGCAAAATATACTCAAGTATTATTAATATTCGTAGTACAGGTAATAGAGGAACTTTTACCACGATAGAGACTCCTGATGGAATTAATTTATACCAACATGTTATTAGTGGTGCTGATGTAACTGTTAGAACTGCTGGCTATGCTTCTTTACGGGATATTGAATCAAATGATGATGCTGATGGGGCAAATCAAGTCGCAAAAAAGTTCATAAATAGAGCTTTGTTAGGAGGCAATATTGGTATTGGAATCGATATAGGGTTTACATATAAGCCAGAAGAACAATGGACGATAACAGGTAGTGCTATAGACCTTGGGTTAATAAATTATTCTAAAGATGTTGAAACATATCGAGCGGGAGGGAATTATACATTTAATGGATTTGAGCCATCAGGAGGGGGAACTAAAGATTTTGTGGATGAATTAAAGGCGGCAATTCCCTTTGATACGATAAGTAGAACTTATGTAGCATTTAGACCCTTAAAATTAAATGGATCTTTAAAATATTCCTTTAATGAATTTTATGATGGCAGTTGTAATTGTGGTACTAAAACAACATATATGGATGCAGTAGGTTTACAATTGTTTACACAGATAAGACCCAAAATACCCCAATATGCTGCTTCAGTGTTTTATTACAAACAGCTATCAAGCTTTTTTAAAACCAAATTCACATATACATTAGATGAATTTTCTTGGTATAACATAGGATTATTATTTTCTGCACATATTAATAAATTTAATTTATATATTTCGGCAAATAATTTATTAGATTATTCTAATCTAGCTAAATCAAGAGGTGTTTCTTTACAATTTGGTTTTAATGTTATAATGTGATTAATAATGCGTTTACTGTTTTTAGGTTTTCTTCTTTTAAATATGATTGTTCTTAATGCTCAGCAAAGCATTAATGATTATAAGTATATTATAGTTCCAGAAGGGTATTCTGCTTTTAAAGGAGATGATGCTTATCAGTTGAATTCTTTAACTAAATTTTTGTTTAAAAAATTTGGCTTTTCTGTAATTTCTCAAAATGATAAATTACCAGATGACCTTATTAATAACGGTTGTAAAGGTTTGATCACCAATGTTAAAAAGAACTCCACTCTTTTTAATACTAAACTTACTGTAGAACTAAAGGATTGTAACGGATTGGCAGTATTTACATCTTCTGAAGGACAGAGTAGAGAGAAAGAATATAAAAAAGCTTATCAAGAAGCACTTCGTAATGCCTTTAAGAGTATTCAAAATCTCAATTATAAATACAGTGAAAAGATAGAAGAAGGTATTGTTTATCCTAAAGAATCTAAAAATAAGTATCCAGCTTTATTAATCAGAGATAAAGAGGTTATTCCTGTAGAGGAAATCATTAATTATGAGTATAATGGAGTTAGATATTCCCTGAAGAAAAATATTTATGGTTATGATTTCTTTAAATATCAAAACGAATCTTTTACCTTATTAGGTAAAATATATAAAACTAGTAGGAGTAATAATTATATTATAAAAGGAAAAGATAGTATTTGTGGACTCGGATATTTTGATAGTCAAAGTAATTTTATTCTAGAACGAATACATTCTGATAGAGAAGAACTGTTGAGAGAAGTGTTTGTAAAACAATAGCTTAAAATATGAAAAGAATTCTTTTTGATTTATCTCAGTAACCATATTTGTCTTTCCATTTGGATTTTAGGAATTCACGCAACGCATTTTCGCGTTGATTATTTCCAGGGTCGTACAATTTGGTATTACTAATTTCATTTGGAAGAAATTCCTGTTCTGTAAAATTACCAATATGATTATGAGCGTATTTATAATCCTCTCCATAGCCTAACTCCTTCATTAATTTAGTAGGAGCGTTTCTAATATGAAGTGGAACGGGTAAATCTCCAGTTTGTTTGACTAATTGTTGTGCTTTGTTAATTGCCATATATGATGCATTGCTTTTAGAAGAAGTAGCAAGATAAACAGTACATTGACTAAGAATTATTCTAGCTTCAGGAAACCCAATAGTATTTACAGCTTGAAAAGCATTATTTGCCATAATTAAGGCGGTTGGGTTTGCATTTCCGATATCTTCTGAGGATAATATGATTAATCTTCTAGCAATAAACTTTAAATCCTCGCCACCCTCAATCATACGAGCTAACCAATATACAGCAGCGTTAGGGTCACTACCTCGGATGGATTTAATAAATGCTGAGATGATATCATAATGTTGCTCACCAGTTTTATCATATCGTACAGTGTTCTGTTGAGCTAATTTAAGAACCAAATCATTGGTTATTATAATCGGACTAACATCTTGACTGGAAACAATTAGTTCAAAAATATTTAGTAATTTTCGAGCATCACCCCCGCTCAATTTCAATAAAGATTCCGTTTCCTTAAGTTCTATTTCTTTAGAACGAAGATAATCATCTTCTTTCATCGCTCGGTTTAGTAAAGCTTCTAATTCTTCTCTATCAAATGGATTCAATACATAAACTTGACATCGAGAAAGTAAAGCTGGAATAACTTCAAAACTTGGATTTTCTGTTGTAGCACCAATCAAAGTAATCCATCCTTTTTCAACAGCGCCTAATAAAGAGTCTTGTTGTGATTTGCTAAACCTGTGAATTTCATCAATG
>CAVYIL010000076.1:0-21336 GCA_963768325.1 uncultured Flavobacteriaceae bacterium
TTACGCAAAAACTTTATAACCTTTCGTAGTTTTAACACATTAAAAGTTAATAACTTTATATATTGCTAAATATGGAAAACTTTGCTGATTTATATAGTGATTATTTGATAAGTTCGAGTTCTTATACCACAGCCACAGGTATGGCTTCATTGCTATCTATTAAGCATGATAAAATTACTCGTGAATTATCTACGGGAAATTATGACAGTAAGTTTTTATGGAAACAAGCAAAAGTCTATATTGAAGAATTGACAAGGTCTCAAGACACCATTGTTTTAAGTTTTGATGATTCCATACAAGAAAAACAATATACCGATGAAAGCGAGCTTAATTGTTGGCATTATGACCATGTGTTTAATCGGTCTGTAAAAGGGGTTAATTTTTTGACCGCATTAGTAGAGGTTAGAGGTATGCGATTACCTTGTTCTGTTGAGTTTATAAAGAAAGATAGGTGGATAACAGATCCTACAACAGGCAATAGAAAACGTAAAAGTAGTGTAACAAAGAATGAATTATTCAGGAAAATGTTACGCGAATGTAATAGTAAACTTTTATATGATTATGTATTAGCCGATAGTTGGTTTAGCTCAGTTGAGAATATGAATTGTTGCAAAAAAGAATTAAAATCAGACTTTATTATGGCTCTAAAAAGCAATCGTAAAGTAGCTTTATCATTAGAGGATAAAGAAAATAAGAAATATATAAGTATTAAAACATTACAGCCAGGACAGCAGACTCTGGAGGTTTGGTTCGAGGAATTAGATTTTCCGCTGTTGCTTACAAAGCAAGTTTTCAAAAACGAGAATGATACAGTCGGCGAGTTGTACTTGGCTTGTAGTGATTTAAGCTTATCGTATGATCAAATAATTACAATCTACAAAAAACGGTGGGGCGTAGAGGAATATCATAAATCGATAAAAAGTAATACGGGATTCGCAAAATCTCCAACGAAGAGAATAAAAACACAAACCAATCATTATGTACTCTCAATAGTGGCTTACATAAAGTTAGAATTTTTAAAATTAAGGACAAATAAAAATCATTTTGCAATGAAAACTCAAATTTATTTAGCAGCTCAACAAGCTGCTTATGCGGAACTTCTAAAGTTATCAACAACTAGGACTACGTAATTCGATTTTTGAACTGTTTTTTTGCGTAAGGTGAGTTATTTAAAAGAAAACATTGATGTCTGATTAAAATTATGTGTTTCTCTGAAAAGTCAATTATATAATGAGTTTTCAGAGAAGTTTATTAGAGGGGGCTTGCCTTTTAGGGATTTAAAGCAAAAGCAGATAAACATTTGATTATCAAAATGTCGTGTTGTTTGAAATTTAAAAACTATTACCCCTGTAAAAAAACGCTAACTTTTATCGGACAACACTAAAAAGAAAAGTTAACAATCATTATAATTTAGAGGATAAATGAAAGTTTAATGTTAAATTAACTATTGTTAAAAGATAAGATGTACTTTTATCACGTATAATATAAAATATATTAATGAAAAGAAAGAGTAGAAGAGGAAAGAGTAGAGATAAGAAGTCACCCAAAATAGAAAATATTACTCAAGGAATATTAAAGATACTAAAATCAGAACCCAATAATTCTTTTAATTACAAACAGCTCGTTTCTAAATTTGGTGCAAATGATGCTAGTTCTAGAAATCAAGTTATTAAAAAATTAGCTCAATTAGCAGCAAAAAAAGAAATAGAAGAAGTAGAAAGAGGTAAATTTAAAATTATACCTAATAATAATACTTACACAGGCATTTTAGAAATAACTAGCAAAGGATCAGGATATGTTGTAGTTAAAGATTTTGATGATGACATTTTTATACCAAACAATAATTTAAATAAAGCTTTACATGGAGATGAAGTAGAGGTTTATGTTTATAGAAGGAAACGTAACGGTAAAAGCGAAGGTGAAATAGTTAGGATAATTGCTAGAAAGAAAAGTGAATTTGTAGGTGTAATAGAAATACAAAAGAATTATGCATTTGTTAATATGCAAGATTCTAGGATGTATACAGATATTTTTATACCTAAAAACAAAATATCAGATGCAGAAGATGGAGATAAAGTATTAGTTAGTCTAGAAGATTGGCCGGAAAAAGCTGATTCACCATTTGGTAAAGTCATAAAAGTTTTAGGTAAACCTGGAGAACATAATACAGAGATTCATTCTATTTTAGCACAATACGGTTTACCATATGAATTTCCTGAAAAAGTAGAAGATTTTGCCAATGCTATAGACACTAGTATACAAGAATCTGAGATTAGTAAACGTAGAGATATGCGAAAAAAACTTACGTTTACTATTGATCCTAAAGATGCAAAAGATTTTGATGATGCATTATCCTTTGAGATATTAGAAAACGGAAATTATGAAATAGGAATTCACATTGCTGATGTATCACATTATGTTACTCCAGGAACGATATTAGATGATGAAGCATATGAACGTGCTACATCAATATATTTAGTAGATAGGGTAGTACCAATGTTACCAGAAATATTATCCAATAATGCATGTTCATTGCGACCACTAGAAGAAAAATATACTTTTTCAGCAGTTTTTGAATTAAACGATAAAGCCGATATTAAAAATCAATGGTTTGGTAGGACAGTTACCTATTCTGATGCTCGTTTTGCTTATGAAGAAGCCCAACATATTATAGAAACTAAGGATAATGAAATACCAACTGATATTTCATTAACGGGACTAACTTATAATACTGATCAGAAAATTGTGGATGCAATTTTAAAATTAGATGAGTTAGCAAAAATTATGCGATCCAAACGTATGAGAGAAGGAGCGATCTCCTTTGATAAAGTAGAAGTGAAGTTTGGGTTAAATGAAAATAACGAACCGATAGGAGTGTTTTTTAAAACCTCTAAAGACGCAAATAAACTAATAGAGGAGTTTATGCTTCTGGCTAATAAAAAAGTTGCTGAGTTCATAGGTAAACAAAGCCCAAAAAAAACCTTTGTTTATAGAGTACATGATGAACCTAATGATGAAAAATTAGCTGCATTACAAAATATAATTACTCGGTTTGGTTATAAATTAGATCTTCGAGATAGAAAAACAACAACTAATTCATTGAATGGACTATTAAGAGATGTACAAGGTAAGAAAGAGCAAAATTTAATAGATACATTAGCTATTAGAAGTATGAGTAAAGCTGAATATACTACACATAACATTGGTCATTATGGTTTAGCTTTTGATTATTATTCACATTTTACTTCACCAATACGCAGATACCCTGATGTAATGGCACACCGTTTGCTACAACATTATTTAGAAAACGGAAAACCTGTATCAGCAGATGAATATGAAGAAAGATGTAATCATAGTAGCTCAATGGAGAATTTAGCAGCTAGTGCAGAAAGAGATTCTATAAAATATATGCAAATTAAATTCATGAAAGATCATGAAGATGAACAATTTTTAGGAGTAATATCTGGTGTTACCGAATGGGGTATTTATGTAGAGATAATAAGTAATAAATGTGAGGGAATGATACGTCTTAAAGACTTAAGCGATGATCATTATGTTTTTGATCAAGATGAGTATGCAGTGATTGGTCAACACTCTAAAAAAATATATCAATTAGGTGATGAAATATATGTAAAAGTAAAAAATGCAGATCTTATAAAAAGACATTTAGATTTTAAACTTTTAGGTAGCAAAGATGAAATAGAGTAATTAATTAGAATCTATATTAAGTATTAAATTAAACTAAGAAGTCAATGAAAAAGTTAACATTCTTATGTTTACTATTAATAGTGAATGTAATAAATGCACAGGACGTTATAACCAAAAATATTGGAAATTTTACAGAACTTAAAGTATTTGATAAAATAGAGTTAGATCTACTTAAAGGATCAGAAAACAAAGTTGAAATATCAGGGATTAGTCGAGAAAAAATTGATGTAGTATTAGATAATGACATTCTAAAAATAAAAATGTCTTTAAGTAATTTATGGGACAATGACAATACTAAGGTAACTGTGTATTACACGAATATCTCTAAAATTGATGTAAATGAAGGAGCCAAAGTAAAAGTTAAGGACATAATTAAAATAGATGATTTAGGCTTATATGCTCAAGAAGGAGGAGATATCTCTATAAATATTGATACCAAAAAAGTTATAATTAGAGCAGTAACTGGTGGAGCCATTGATATTAAAGGAACCGCAAAAGAACAGGATGTTACTATAAAAGCTGGCGGTCAATATATGGCAAAAGATCTTAAAACAGAAAATACCAAAGTAAAAATTAGCGCAGGAGGAAGGGCTAGTGTTTTTGCTAGTAAATATGTAAAAGCAAATACAAACGCTGGTGGTACAATAAAAATATATGGAAAACCAAAAGAAATTGATAGCAAAAAAGTTTTTGGTGGTAAAATTATAGAGGTAAACTAAGTAGTATTTTCTAAATTTGTAAGAAATACGCTTATACAATATGTTTCAAGATGCTCAGGTTGCAATACCATTAGGATTTTTATTAGCTTTTTTAATAGGTCCTGTCTTTTTTGTACTATTAGAAACAGCTGCTATTAAAGGATTTAGAGCAGCATTAGCTGTAGACTTAGGAGTGATTTTTGGAGATGTAGCATTTATATTAATAGCATACTTTAGTACTAATCAAATACTAGAAAAAATAAAAGATGATCCTGCTTTATTCATTTTTGGAGGAATATTGTTACTCACGTACGGATGCATATCATTTATAAAAGAAAAGAAAAATTATAGTAAACTAGGAGATACTTCTGTAGCGGTTATTAATAAAAGTGGGTATTTGAGGCTTTTTGTAAAAGGTTTTTTGTTAAATTTTATTAATATAGGAGTATTAGGATTTTGGTTAAGTATCATTATTGTTATTGGTCCACAATTAGATATGAATACCAATAGAATAATTTGGTTCTTTGTAATGGTACTTGTTACCTATTTAATAGTAGATGTCTTTAAGATAATATTAGCTAAACGATTAAAAAGAAAATTAACACCCAGAAGAACCTATATAATAAAAAGGTGTATAAGTGTTATAATGATTATTTTCGGAATATTTTTAATATTTCAAGGCATTCTTCCCGAAAAAATCGAAAAAAAACTACACGAAAAAATCGAAAAAATAGCACCCTAATAAAATATATGTAATAAAAAAACCTGTAGAATTTCTACAGGTTTTTTTGAGGTGTCGAGCGGATTCGAACCGCTGTAGATGGTGTTGCAGACCACTGCCTAGCCACTCGGCCACGACACCCTTCTTTCTTTAGGGGGCAAATGTAAATAAAATTATAACCATATAAAAACTAAATTTAGCAATAAAATAATTTTTAGTGTTATTTTACTTTTTTTAAACATTTACCACTAACGTTTTTTACTTATCACTATAGATACTATTTCTACATTTCCGCCAATAGGAGGATTAATTTTAGAAACAGTAACCGTAGCCTTACTAACCAAAGCTAGCTCATCTAAGATACGAATTAATATTCTTTCAGCAACATGTTCTAATAACTTTGATCGAATAGCCATCTCTTCTTTTACTATTCTATTTAGATGTACATAATCAACAGTATCAGCAAGATGATCAGAGGCTGCAGATGTTGATAAATCAGCATTTATTTCTAAATCTACACGATAATCAGAGCCTATTTTTTTTTCTTCTATTAGACACCCATGATAAGCATAAATCTTTATATTTTTTATCTTTATTATCCCCATGAATTTTTTTAGCAAATGTAAAAATAATCTATGCTAACAACTATATACAAAACAGTTCTTTTAAATATATTGATAGCTAAGCAAATAAATTTTAGTAAAATTAAATACATATGATGGCTACCATTAGAAATTTAGTAATTTAGTGTTTTTATTATACTACTGATGACAGAAGAAAAGAAACCGCTTAATTTTATAGAGCACATTATAGAACAAGACCTAAATAATGGAATGAAAATTAGTGATTTAAGATTTCGTTTTCCTCCAGAACCTAATGGGTACTTACATATAGGACACACAAAAGCTATCGGAATTAGTTTTGGTCTTGGTATTAAATATAATGCTCCTGTAAACTTACGATTTGACGACACAAATCCGGCAAAAGAAGAACAAGAATATGTAGATGCAATCAAAAAAGACATAAACTGGTTGGGATATAAATGGGATAAAGAATGCTATTCATCTGATTATTTTCAACAACTATATGATTGGACAATAGAATTGATACAAAACGGAAAAGCCTATGTTGATTCTCAATCTACAGAAGCTATTGCAGAACAAAAGGGTACTACTACTGAGTCAGGAACTAATAGTCCGTATAGAAAAAGATCAATACAAGAAAACATAGATCTTTTTCAAAGGATGAAAGATGGGGAATTCGAAGAAGGTAAGTATGTTCTTAGAGCCAAAATAGATATGGCAGACCCTAATATGCTAATGAGAGACCCTATAATATATCGAGTTTTAAAAAAATCACACCATAGAACAGGTAATAATTGGTGTATTTATCCCATGTATGACTGGACACATGGAGAAAGTGATTATATAGAACACATTTCCCACTCATTATGTTCCTTAGAATTTAAACCACACAGAAAGCTTTATGATTGGTTTTTAGACCAAGTTTATACCACTAACATTAGACCAAAACAAACAGAGTTCGCAAGACTTAACTTAAGCTACACCATAATGAGTAAGCGTAAGTTACTTAGACTAGTAGAAGACAGAATAGTAACGGGTTGGGATGACCCACGTATGCCAACCATTTCAGGCTTAAGAAGACGTGGATATACACCTAGATCAATTCGTAAGTTTGTAGAAACCGTAGGAGTAGCAAAACGAGAAAATATAATTGATGTATCACTTTTAGAATTTTGTTTAAGAGAAGACCTTAATAAAGTGGCACTAAGAGTAATGGCTGTATTAGATCCCATAAAATTAGTTATAACAAATTATCCAAGTGATCAAGAAGAATGGCTTGAAGCAGAAAACAACCCAGAAGATCAGTCAGCTGGAAATAGAAACATACCTTTTTCTAGAGAGTTGTATATTGAAAGAGATGACTTTAAAGAACAAGCAAACAAGAAGTTTTTTAGACTAACATTAGGTAAAGAAGTTCGTCTTAAAAACGCATATATTATAAAAGCAGAAAATGTAATTAAAGACACCACAGGCAATATATTAGAGATTCATTGTACATATGACCCCAAAAGTAAATCCGGAAGCGGTACAGAAGAGTCTAAGCGCAATGTAAAAGGAACCTTACACTGGGTGTCAATAAAACATGCTATCAAAGCAGAAGTCAGAATTTATGATCGTTTATTTAATCATGAATCACCAGACGGAGACAAGGATAAAGACTTTATAGAATACATAAACCCAAATTCACTCACAGTAATCTCAGGATATTTAGAACCAAGTTTAAAGAATGTAAAACCCTTAGATCAATTTCAATTCCAGCGATTGGGCTACTTTAACGTAGATTCTGATTCCACTGATGACAAACTAGTGTTTAATAAAACAGTAGGCTTAAAAGACACTTGGGAAAAACCTAAAACAAAAGCAGTACCACAAAACAAACATAGTGGACAAAAGCAAAATAATATATTAGGTATTGAAGAAGTAGTTAGGGCAGGGAAGAAGTATACTAATTTACCCGAGGACAAAAGAAAAGCCCTTAAAAACAGAATACAAGAGGTAGCAAAAAACATAGAAATAGAAGAGTTAACACCTCTTTATAATACTGCAGTAAAAAAGATAGGTACCCGTATTGCTACGATGATTACATTAGATGTAATATTAGAAGATAAGGGAATAAGTCCTGATAAATCTGCCAAAGAATTTATCATTAAAGGACTAGAAGACAGCAATGAATTACTGCATGAAGAAGCTTCTAAATTAGCTAGAAAATATACAATAACGCAATAATTATAATACCATTAAACAAAAAACCTCTAACACAGTTAGAGGTTTTTTGTTTAATGGTATTATATAAAACTAGTTATCATCAGAAATTTGTTCATCTTCAGGAATAACTATTTCGGTTTTAAAATCAGGGAATAATTCTTTAGTATCGGGATCGTTAAGTAGTTTGTTAGACTCAACAAAATACCAGAAATCCTCCTTATTGTTATAAAAACCAAATAAAGAACTTTTTAATGTAACTTTACGACCATTAAAATTCATTTTGATTATATTTCTAACTAGGCAACGATATTCTTTATTTTCTTTTTTTATTTCTGTAACTTTTTCAATTTCAGAACTAGTAATTTTTATTTTTTGAGCAGCCATGGTTTTATACATATCTTCCATAACGGTCAAAAGCTGTTTTTTACCTAGTTTATCATAAATCTTAGGATGTGTAAATTTTAAAATAGTATTAAAGTCTTCGTTCAAAGAAGCCTTAGAAAGTAATTCAGCATCTCTAATAGCATATTTTTTCAATTTACCTTCACTTTGAGAAAACAATGTAGATGATACAATAAAAAGTATCAACAAAAAATTTTTATTCATTACTCTGGAGTTTTTGTATACAAATATACAAGTTTTTAATTAAAGCGGATTTTGATTTTAATAGGGCAGGGACTATTTACTACCATATATGCTTATTGCTTATTTTATAAGTATAAATTATTTTTATTAAAAAAATAAAACAATAAAAAACAACTATTAAAAAAGAATTAATATAACGCGTTTTATGAGGTTTTTTTTAGAAATTAAAGACAATATAAGTAAATTTAAAAATAGATTAATTTATGGTTTTTAATCAAGTATTTAAAAAAAACAAATTTTTAATAATTATTTTAATAACAAATACCATTTTTATAGCGAATTGAAAAAAGTTTAAAACCACTTCATGGTCTTTGTTATTAAAATAATTATAAGAGGTAGTTTATTTTTTGTCAGAATTTTTGCCACCTAGACCTTTCTTAGCATTTTGTTTTTTCATTTCCTCACCAATTTGGTTAGAAGCCGTAAAAGAAGCAATCATGTTGTTTAGCATATCGCTACCAGCTTGTGGTGAATTTGGAAGTAAAATTAAATTACTATTGGTATGCTCTCCAATAGATTGTAAAGTATCATAATGCTGTGTCACAACTATAAGAGCAGATGCTTCTTGAGAATTTATACCCACATTATTTAATACATCCACACTTTCTTCTAGACCTCTAGCAATTTCTCTACGTTGATCAGCAATCCCTTGTCCTTGTAAACGCTTACTTTCTGCCTCAGCACGAGCTTTTGCAACAATTTTAATTCTTTCGGCTTCAGCCTCATATTCAGCAGCAACCTTTTCTCGTTCAGCAGAATTAATCCTATTCATAGCCTCTTTTACTTGTATATCTGGATCAATATCTGTTACCAAAGTTTTAATAATATCATATCCATAATTGATCATAGCATCATTTAATTCGCTTTTTACCGCTATTGCAATATCATCTTTTCGTTCAAAAACATCATCCAATTTCATTTTTGGAACTTCTGCACGTACCACATCAAAAACATAAGATGTAATCTGATTATGTGGGCTTTCTAATCTATAAAAAGCATCATATATTTTTTCATTTAGAACTTGAAATTGTACAGAAATTTTTAATCGAACAAATACATCATCTTTTGTTTTAGTTTCAACGAGTACATCTAATTGTTGAATTTTTAAATTAATACGTCCAGAAATCTTGTCAAATATTGGAATTTTGAAATGCAGTCCTGAATTTCTTATACTTAGAAATTTTCCAAAACGTTCTACAATAACAGCGGTTTGTTGTTTAACGGTAAATATTCCATTAAGTAGAATAATAAAACCAAAAACTAATAAGGGAATTAATAATAATTTCATTTTTTAAAATTTAAATGTTAGAAGATTGTTTAGTTTATAATTCAATTTATTTTTTTAATAAATTGAGGATTTAGAAAAACCTTACCCGGAATGATGAAAATTGAAATATGGTAACCTTTCTATTATCAGTGTATAATTTAGTGCAAATGTTACATCATTTAACAAAACAGCTGTTAATTAATATTAATTAACAGCTGTTTTATTGTTTCATAATTAACAATTATACCTTATAGACTAGGCTATTAATCATATTTTCGATTCTACAAATAGTATTTACTTTACCAATTATAGACGCAACCTCAAACAAGTCAGGTCCTTGTAGAGATCCTATTAAAGCAATTCGCAATGGCATCATTATTTTCCCAAAATGCAACTCTTTTCCGGTAATCCAACCTTTTACTACAGTAGAAATGGAATCAGGAGAAAAATCAGTAATGTCACTCACTATTCTAATTAATTCATACATTAATTCTGCACTATCTTCTTTCCATGCTTTTTTCACAGACTTATCATCATAAGATTCAGGAGATATAAAGAAAAAACTACTTAAATGCCATAGGTCTAAAGTAAATATAGCTCTTTCTCTAACTAAGCTTACAATATCTTCAATATTTAGATCTGTTTCAATGTTTTTAGAGATAAGTGTTTTTTTCAACTCATCAGTTAAGGTTTTTATACCTATTCTTTGCAAATGTTGTTGTTGAAACCATTTTGACTTATCAGGATCAAACTTAGCACCTGCTTTATTAACTTTTGTTAAATCAAATTCATGAATTAACTCATCCAATGAAAAAATTTCTTGTTCTGTACCAGGGTTCCAGCCCAAAAAAGATAACATATTAATAACAGCTGATGGTAAATATCCATCTTCTTTATAGCCCGAAGATGATTCCTGATTATTTGGATCTGTCCATTGTAATGGAAAAACAGGAAAACCACCAGCGATACCATCTCTTTTACCAAGTTTACCTTTACCATTAGGTTTTAGGATTAATGGTAAATGGGCAAAACTAGGGGAGTCCCAACCTAGAGACCTATACAATAATATATGTAATGCCATTGATGGTAACCACTCTTCCCCTCGAATTACATGAGTAATTTCCATTAAGTGATCATCTACAACATTGGCAAGATGATAAGTTGGCATTCCATCACTTTTAAATAAAATCTTATCATCTAAAGTGTTGGTGTCTATTTTTATATTTCCTCTAATTTCATCCCTTAGATATAATATTTCATTTTTAGGAGTTTTAAATCGTATAGAATAGGATTCGTTATAATTGATTTTGTTTTTAACCTCTGTTTCAGTTAAAGACAAAGAGTTATTTAATTCTTCTCTATTGCCCCAATTATAAATAAAAGTTTTCCCCTTAGAATCGTAATCCTTTCTATATAGTTCTAACTCTTCAGAAGTATCAAATGCATAATAAGCAAAACCATTCTTTAATAATTGGTCTACATATTGTTTGTATATATTTTTGCGTTCACTCTGTCGATACGGACCAAAACCCCCATCTTTTCCAGGACCTTCATCAAACGGGATATTACACCAATTTAGAGATTTTGTAATGTAATCTTCTGCCCCCGCAACATATCTTTTCTGATCTGTGTCTTCAATTCTTAGAACAAAAGTCCCATTATTTTTTTTAGCAAATAGATAATTAAACAAGGCCGTTCTTAATCCACCAATATGTAGAGGACCTGTTGGACTTGGGGCAAAACGCACCCTAACTTTTTTTGTCATGTTTATGTGTTTTAAGCCTTTTTAAGTGAAATAAAAAACCTTTTCAAATATACAATGTTAAAAACAGTTACAAAAAGAAATTATTTTTATCAGTTTTATTTTTTCATTTTTATGAATTTTAAAAATGGACAGAATTATCCTTATACGATAAAATTATAGATTTATAACAAAGTTTTTTTAATGTTGATACGTAAATTAGATTATAAAAGCTTGTTTTTTAATAAATTGTAGAAATATAAATATAACATTTGTATTAAAAATAAAGTTGTAGTTTTAGAGGTTATTGAAAAAGAAAGATTTGCTATGGATAATTTTCAAATTATAAATAATAAATTAGAAAAGTTTATAAAAAAATATTACTTCAATGAGTTAATACGAGGGATAATCTTGTTTTTTTCTATTGGTGTTTTGTATTTTTTGATAACTGTTTTTGTAGAGCACTTCCTGTGGTTAAGTATTACGGGTAGAACCATATTATTTTGGTTGTTTATACTTTTTGAAACCTCTCTTTTTGTACAATTTATTTGTTTTCCTATCGCAAAACTATTTGGGTTAAAAGATGGTATTAATTATCTAAAGGCATCAAACATTATTGGCAATCACTTCCCTGATGTTAATGATAAATTACTTAATCTAATTCAACTAAGTGAAAATAAAAACTCTTCGGATCTATTGCTAGCAAGTATAGAACAAAAATCTAATCAATTAAAACCCATACCATTTCGATTAGCAGTTGATTTTTATAAAAACATTAAGTACCTGAAGTATGCAGCTATACCAATCACTATTTTTTTAGTTATTTTGTTTTTTGGCAAAATTAATTGGATAGCAAACAGTTATTCTAGGGTGGTTAATTATAAAACAGCATATCAACCACCTGCGCCTTTTTATTTTTTTATAATCAATGATGAATTAAGCACTTATGAAAACAAGGATTTTGTTTTGCAAGTTAGAGCCTCTGGAGATTTAATTCCTGAAAACGCAACTATTTCTTTTAACAATGAAGTTTATTTTTTTAAAAACACAGGGCATGGAGAATTTGAATACACCTTTATTCAGCCAAAAGAACCAATTGAATTTACCATTAATGCCAACAAAGTAAAGTCTATCCCTAAAGTGTTATCCGTATTGCCAGTACCAACTTTATTAAACTTTGATATGAAATTAGATTATCCGTCATACACAAAAAAGGATAATGAAATCTTACAAAGCACAGGAAATGCTATCATACCAGAAGGAACTAAAGTAAGTTGGTTAGTACATACAAGAAATACAGAAAGCGTAGATATAAAAACAAAAGACACCATGTTTTCTTTCACAAACAGAAAGACCCATTTTTTTTATAAAAAAACAATCTACTCTAATTTAGATTATGAAATAACTACATCTAACAAAAATATTAAAAATTATGATAACCTTTCTTTTGACCTTACCGTTGTTAAAGACCAATACCCCGAAATTAATCTAAAATCAGAAAAAGACACCTTAGATAACCATACGCTTTATTTTTACGGTAGAGTAAGCGACGATTATGGATTAAGTAATTTAAAATTAGTGTATTACAATGTTAACAACCAAGTAAACAAGAAACATGTAACAATACCCATTCATAATTCTGTTTTTGATGAATTTGTCTATGTTTTCCCAGGTAATATTTTATTGGAAAATGGTGTAGATTATGAGTTTTATTTTGAGGTTTTTGATAATGACCAAATACACAATTTTAAAAGCACAAAAAGTCAAGTTTTTAGTTTTCGAGAATTAACAGACAAAGAAAAGGATAATAAAATTTTGAAAGAACAAAACCAAGCCATTTCAGGATTAAATAAGACACTAAAGAAATTTACCGAACAAGAGAATGAACTTAAGAGTTTAAGTAAACTGCAAAAAGAAAAAAAACTACTAGACTATAACGACAAAAAGAAGCTTGAAGATTATTTGAAACGTCAAAAAAATCAAGAAACAATCATGAAAGATTTTTCTAAAAAACTTAAGGAAACCCTAAATCAATCCGAAAAAAACAAAAAAGAAGAACCTTTCAAAGATGCTTTAAAAGAAAGACTCGAACGCAACGAAGAGCGTTTAAAGAGAAATGAAAAAATGCTAAAAGAAATAGAAGAATTGGCTGATAAGCTTCAAAAAGAAGAATTGACAGAAAAGCTGGAAGATTTAGCAAAAGACAACAAAAAGTTAAAAAAGAATTTAGAACAATTATTGGAACTAACGAAAAGATTTTATGTTATAGAAAAACATGAAAAATTAGTCGAAAAAATTAATGATCTATCAGAAAAACAAAAAGAACTTTCAGAAAAAAATGATGAAGAAAACACCAAGGAGAAACAAGATGAAATAAACAAAGAGTTCGAAGAATTCCAAAAAGAAATGGAGGAGCTTAGAAAGCAAAACAAAGATTTAAAAAAACCAATGAATTTAGATCAAAAGAAAGAAGATGAAAACGATATAAAGAAAGAGCAAAAAGACGCAAGTGACAAACTAGAAAAAGAAGAGAAGAAAGAAGCAAAAAAAAACCAAAAGTCTGCAGCACAAAAAATGAAAAAAATGAGTGAAGGGATGCAGATGGAAATGCAAATGTCTGGAGAAGAACAAATGCAAGAAGACATAGAGATGCTTAGACAAATCTTGGATAATCTAGTTGATTTTTCATTAGCACAAGAAAATTTAATGAAAGACTTTACTAACATTAGTATCGATAACCCATCCTATTCTACAAAGCTAAAACATCAAAGTGTATTGCGTGAAAATTTTATACACATTGATGACAGTCTATATGCCCTAGCAGTTCGCAACCCAAAAATTTCAGAAGAAGTTACCAATAACCTAACAGATATTGAGTTTAATTTAGATAAATCATTAGAAAGGTTAGCCGATAATCTTATAGGTGAAGGCACATTAAACCAACAATACACACTTACCAAAGCAAATGATTTAGCATATTTATTAAGTATGTCTTTAGATCAAATGCAGAATAGTATTCCATCTCCAGGCAAAGGAAAATCAGGAAAAGGAGAATTCCAGTTACCCGATATTATAAAAAAGCAAGGCGAATTAAACGATAAAATGGAGAAGGGAGCGAAAGATGGAAAAAACAAAGGAGAAAAAGAAGGAGAAGGAAAAAGCGGAGAGAAAGGAGAGAAGAAAGGAAACAAAGAAGGAGGTAACTCTTCTAAAGACGGAAAAAGCAAAGATGGTGATAACGGAGAAGGAAGTGACCAAGGGGAGGGTGATAACAAAAAAAATGGTAAAGGGAAAGAAAAAGATGGGGACAAAAAAGAAGGTGAGTTTGGTGATCAGGACGAAAACATTAATGGTGAAATCTTTGAAATATACAAACAACAGCAGGAATTAAGAAACGCACTTCAAGACAAAATAAGAGAACATGGTTTAGACAAAAACATCGGAAATGGTTTGCTTCAAAAAATGGAACAAATTGAAGATGAAATGTTAGAAAAAGGTTTTAACCAAAACACCTTAAATAAGATGTTAGAGCTTAAACATCAATTATTAAAAATGGAAGAAGCAACTTTTCAACAAGGAGAAAAAGAAGAAAAAGAAAGTACCACTAACCAACAAATGTTTGAAAACGAAACAAACAAACAATTAGAAAAGGCAAAACAATATTTTAATACCACAGAAATATTAAACAGACAAGTGTTACCTTTGCGCCAAAATTACAAAAACAAGGTTCAAGTTTATTTTAAAAAAGAAAATGATTAGTTTTTTTTACGAAACAGAAATGCAACAACTAGATGAAAAACATGTTTCATCTTGGATTAAAAAAGTTATTTTAACTGAAAACAAAAAAGAAGGAGAACTTGTTTTTATTTTTTGTAGCGACGAATACCTGTTGAAGCTTAATCAAGAGTTTTTAAATCACGATACGTTTACAGATATTATTAGTTTTGATAACTCTTTAGAAAACGAACTACACGGCGACATTTTTATATCTAAAGACAGGGTAGAGGAGAACGCTTCTAAGTTTAACGTCTCTGTTGATGAAGAATTGAGGAGAGTCATGGTACACGGCGTTTTGCATTTCTGTGGCTATAAAGATAAATCAAACACCGAAAAAAAGATTATGCGACAAAAAGAGGACGATAGTTTATTGTTGTTCCACGTGGAACAACAATAAACTATCGTCCTCTTTTATATGTTCCACGTGGAACATATAAAAGAAGTAATATACAATGTTCCACGTGGAATAATAATATTTAAAATAAAATATGTTTGAAAACGAATATGATGTTGTTGTTGTAGGGGCTGGTCACGCAGGAAGCGAAGCAGCTGCGGCCGCAGCAAATTTAGGGTGTAGTACGCTGTTAATTACAATGAACCTGCAAAACATTGCTCAAATGAGTTGTAATCCCGCCATGGGAGGTATCGCAAAAGGTCAAATAGTAAGAGAAATAGATGCTTTGGGTGGATATAGTGGGATCGTAAGCGATAGAACCGCTATTCAGTTTAAAATGCTGAATAAGTCAAAAGGACCAGCTATGTGGAGCCCTAGGGTTCAGAGCGACAGAATGAGGTTCGCAGAAGAATGGAGGCTGTTGTTAGAACAAACTAAAAATCTTGATTTTTATCAAGAGATGGTTGCTGGATTATTGGTTGAAAAAGGAAATGTAGTGGGAGTAAAGACATCCTTAGGTGTAGAAATTCGGAGCAAAACAGTTGTTCTTACCAATGGTACTTTTTTGAATGGATTAATTCATATAGGAGAAAAACAATTTGGTGGAGGACGTGCAGGTGAAAAAGCTTCTACAGGTATAACAGAAGATTTAATTAAATTAGGTTTTGAGGTTGGTAGAATGAAAACAGGAACACCCCCGAGGGTAGATGGTAGATCATTAGATTACTCTAAAATGGTTGAACAACCAGGAGATGAAAACCCAGAAAAATTTAGCTATTCTAATTTAACTAAACCTTTAACTAATCAGCGATCTTGTTTTATGACGTATACTTCAGAGGAAGTTCACGATTTACTCCGAAAAGGTTTTGATAGATCTCCTATGTTTAATGGTAGAATAAAAAGCACAGGTCCTAGATATTGTCCTTCTATAGAAGATAAAATTAATCGATTTGCAGATAAAGATAGACATCAAATATTTGTAGAACCAGAAGGATGGAATACAGTAGAGGTTTATGTTAATGGATTTTCCACATCATTGCCAGAAGATGTTCAGTTTAATGCACTACGATCTGTAGTCGGATTTGAAAAGGTTAAGTTTTTTAGACCTGGTTATGCAATAGAATATGATTATTTTCCTCCAACCCAATTAAACCACACGCTAGAAACCAAACTGGTTTCGGGATTGTTTTTTGCGGGTCAAATTAATGGTACTACAGGATATGAGGAAGCGGCTTCTCAGGGACTAATGGCAGGAATTAACGCAGCTTTAAAGGTTAAAGAGAAAGAGAGTTTTGTGCTAAGTAGAAGTGAAGCATATATTGGTGTTTTAGTTGACGACCTTATTACCAAAGGAACAGAAGAACCATATAGAATGTTTACTTCTCGTGCTGAGTACAGAACTTTATTAAGACAGGACAATGCAGATTTTAGATTAACTCCAAAATCACACAAAATTGGTCTTGCTTCAGAGGAACGTCTTAGAAGAATGGAAGAAAAGGAAAAGAAATCTAAAGATTTTGTTCAGTTTTTTAAAGAAACAAGTGTAACGCCTGAAGAAATAAATCCGATTTTAGAACAAAAAGAATCTTCAACAGTTAATCAAAGTGGCAAATTATTTAAAATATTTTCAAGACCGCATATAACTCTTGATGATATAAAAAACATAGAAAAGGTTACCTCATATATTCAAGAAAACAAATTAGATGAAGAAGTATTGGTTCAAACAGAAATTCAGATAAAATATTCTGGATATATAGAAAAAGAAAAAAATAATGCGGATAAACTGAATAGGTTAGAGGGTATTAAAATTCCAACAAATTTTGATTACTCTAAGTTAAAGTCTCTTTCTTTTGAAGCTAAAGAAAAATTATCAAAGATTAAGCCTGTTACCATTTCCCAAGCATCAAGAATTAGTGGAGTTTCACCTAGTGATATTTCTGTTTTACTAGTTTACATGGGTAGGTAGTTTTGGTTAGTGTACCTAGTTGTTAAAGCTATTGGTTTGTTTTAATTGTAAAGTATAATAAAAATGTTCCACGTGGAACCATGTTTCTTTTTGAACATAAGTTACCGTAATTAGTAAAATCAATCTTTGAAAGAATAATTTTAAAAGAAAAAGTTTTAAATTTTATAACAAAGATATAAGCATAGCCCTAATATCTTTTTTTGAAACAAATTTTTGTTAGAATTGAAGTTTGTACATTGTAAAATGTTTTTAATCTAGTTTATAAATAGATTGCTCAATTTCTAAATCCTATGTAAGAACGCGTTTTTAATGTGTTTTAAAAAAATACGCGCGATTAATATTTTTAATAACCAAATATTAGCAAACAGAACCTAATTATTATTTATTCTAATTATGGATCAAATAGAAAATTTAGAGTTTTTTATAGAGTGTAAAGACCACACAGTAACTGGAGAAAAATTTCAATTACGATATAAAAAACAATACGACATGTTGGTTACAGAGCCAAAACCAGACATTACCAGTTTAAATAAATATTATCAAAGTAAAGAATATATTTCCCACACAGACTCTAGAAAATCATTTTTAGACAAAATATACCATATAATTAAGAAATATACAATTTACAAAAAAGTAAAACTTATCACTAAATTAAACAATGGTACAGGTACACTTTTAGATATTGGAGCTGGAACTGGAGATTTTTTAAAAACGGCAAAAACAAAAGGTTGGAAGATTAAAGGAACAGAACCTAATGTTCAAGCAAGAATCTTGGCAGATAAAAAAAATATTTTATTAGACTCGATGTCCTGTATTTATAAAGAAAACAATTTTGATGTTATAACTATGTGGCATGTGTTAGAGCATGTTTATGATCTAAATGACCAGATAAAAGAATTAAAAAGATTGCTGAAACCAAATGGATATTTAGTTATAGCAGTTCCTAATTATAAATCTTTTGATGCTAAGTATTATAAATCATTTTGGGCAGCATACGATGTCCCTCGACACCTTTGGCATTTTTCTAAAAAAGGAATAGAAAAATTGTTCCTAGAGGAAAATATTCAGTTAGAAAAAACATTCCCTATGATTTTCGACTCATTTTATGTATCACTACTGTCAGAAAAATATAAAAATGGAAAAATTAATATTTTTAATGCTTTTAGAGTAGGTTTGATTTCTAACATTAAAGCGAATGCTTCTAAAGAATACTCTTCACGTATTTACGTTCTAAAAAACAGTGATAATCAATTTTAAGGCGTTTTCAGGGTGTTGTAGACCCCAGCAGTACTCTGTACCTATACGCTTTTGTTTTAACCCACTAAAACCCCTCGTTTACATTGATTTATTATAATAAATGTTTATTACAATGAGCTAAGTAATTGTTTTTTATTATAATTCCTTTTTTTCGTTAGTTAATGTTAATATCATCACTTTTACTTTGATACTTTTGCTTGGAATTTAAATTTTAAAAAATGAAAAAAACAATCTGGATTGCAATGGCTATAATTAGTTTTACATCTTGTAATCAATCAACAGAAAAAACAGCCTACGTAAATAATACAAAAGTTGTATCAGACTTTAATGAAATGAAAGAGATACAAGACAAGTGGGCAAAACGAAACGACGAGGTTAGAGAAGAGTTAGAAGAAAAAGCAAAGCAATTTCAGAATGAAGTTCAGGTTTTTCAAAGCACTCAAGAATCAATGTCCAAGGACAAAAAAGAAAAACAACAACAAGAATTAATAGGGAAACAACAAGAACTTCAGAGAGAGCAACAGACTAAAATGCAGGAAATTCAACAAGGGAGCCAAGCTGAAATTGATTCTGTAATTAACAAAGTGAAAGATTTTATAATTGCTTACGGTAAGAAAAATAAATATACCTACATATATGGTGAGACGGAGGTTAACAACATTCTTTATGCCAAAGAAGGGCTAGACTTAACAGATGAGATTATAAAAGAATTAAACAGGGACAGTTCTACTGAGGACAAGAAATAATCAGTAAGCAACCGTTTAATTGTTTTTTACGGACGAAACATGTTTAGTAGGATGTTTTTTATTAATATTTAATGCTTTTAAAAGCATTAAATATTAATAAATTTCTAACTTTTAAATAAGTAAAACTTTTAAAACACTCATAGTAAATCAACAATAAACACTTTTATAAACCAATTTAACCGATAAAGTTCACGTTTGTATTTGTTATATATAATTATTAAAGCTATATTTGTAGGGGTTTACCACAATATTTTGTAATATTTTACCTTTATTATGTAGGAAATTACACCTTATTTTTTTATATTAAACGTTGATTAATAGATTTTTAAGTGTAGTAAGGTTTTTAAAACTGTTTAAAAAACCATTTAGATTAATAAGCAGTACTATTTTTATATAAAGACTATATTTTAGTTCATTATAAACTTATAATTTTATCATCTTACGGTATTTATATTAAAGTATTATTACTTTGCGTCCCCAAATCGCTGTAATAATATTACATATATCCATTTAAAGCTTAGTGTGATATCATGAAAGAAAAACTTGACCTGTCGTTATTAGCATTTGTGTTTTACTGCCTATTTATTTCATTGGGAGTTAACTCCCAATCTATAGGCAAGCCCTTTTTTCATGTAACAGGAAACAACAATTCTGTACCAAAAAGAATTTGTTTAGGAGAAGAAGATGCTGGTGTTTCCCTTGAGTATTCTGCAACTGCAAAAACAGGTCTTGGTTCATCTTTTAGTGCAGGTACTAAGTTCGTTCTAGAATTATCTGACGATAATGGTGTTTTTTCTAGTGACACCAATGTAGAATTATCCAGCCTTACACCTAGCACAGCAGTTGGAGCTGAATACAGTTTGGTTTTTAACAACATTCTTATACCTAAAACACTAAAAGGAGAAAACTACAAAATAAGAGTGAAAGTTCCTAGTACTGGTTATAAAGGTCAATCTAGCAACGGCATCCCAATTTATTATTATGACAAAGACAACCCTATAAAAATAGTAGGATCTAACAACAACACTAATAATATAGCATTATGCCAAGGAGAATCTATCTCTCTTATGACTGTACCAGATGATTATGACGAATATCTTTGGACATATAAAGAGAATTCTGGTGCTTCTGAGACACAACTTTCCGAAAAAGGACCAACCCTAAAAGATATAACAAAAGCAGGAATTTATAAAGTTAAAATAGATTTTGGTAGTTGTAATCCTAGATTTCAGTTTAACACAGCAAGTATTGAAGTATTTGATTTTACAAACACAACCATAACCATAAAAGAAGATCCGCCAAACAACTTTTGTCCCAGCGATGTTAAAGTATTAAAGTGTTCTATATCAGACCCCTCATTTACTTATAAATGGTTAAAAGACGGGGAATTAATTGACGATTTTAGCGGACACACCTTAGAGTTACCCCAAAGTAATTTTGCGGGTTTTTATGCTGTTACAGTAACCGCTAATAACAATTGTTCCCTAACCACTAAATTAGTAGAGGTCACAAACAAGGGATCAGACATAATCAGTAAACCACCGCCACAACTTGTATTATTACCAATTACAGGTTACTCCATAGACCTAAAAATAGAAACGAACGCCCCACTCACAAGCACAATTGA
>CAVYIL010000077.1:0-10987 GCA_963768325.1 uncultured Flavobacteriaceae bacterium
TCACATAAAAAAGTTGGGGAGAATTCTTAAGTTTGCATAAAAAATGGAATGAATTTTTCAATAATTTCTTCAATTTTGCCAGAAGGACTATTAACTCATTTTGATATTGTTGATTTTAAAGAATTGGGCAATTTACAAACTAAGCAAGACTGTTTTTATATCTATTTAGATGAGAAAAACATAATCCCCAAAGAATATAGGTCTTTTGAATATGAGTCCAAAGGTTTTTATGACAGGAAACAAATACAAGACTTTCCCATAAGAGGTAAAGCAGTTTATTTATGTATAAGAAGGCGAAGGTGGCGTAATAAGGTCGACAAATCAAAAGAAGTAAAAAGTGATTATTCTATTATAGCTGAGGGTTCAAAATTAACCATTGAACTTTCAGATTTTTTAAAAGATACAGGTAGAGACTCAAGAAGATACAATAAGTAAAATATCTAGTTATTACGGTGTTAAAGCCAATTTGTTGCAACGCCATTATAAGAAAAAAATCAGTGGTTTTAAAGACTGGGAACAGTTAAGTCACTCCGAAGATTATTTAATTTATCCTGAAAACATTGGAGAACATTTAAGCATCGACGAAGTGAGTCTGTCTAAAGGAGAACTCTATACCTTTGTCACCAACAAAAATGGAAGAGGAAAGAAAAAAACATTAGTAGCCTCTATAAAGGGCACAAAAAGTCAAGATATTATTGGTGTTTTAAACAAAATTCCATTAGATAAAAGAAAATTGGTAAAGGAAATAACCCTTGATATGGCAAACAATATGCAATTGGCTTCAAAAATGTGTTTCCCTGAATGTTACTTGGTTACAGATCGTTTCCACGTTGTAAAACTAATAATGGAAGCCCTGCAACATTTAAGAATAAAATACAGGTGGGAGGAAATAGAAAAAGAGAATCAAGCAATCAAAATTGCAAAAGAACAAGGGTTAAAATACATTCCATTTAGTTTTGATAATGAGGATTCTCCCAAGCAATTATTAGCAAGAAGCCGTTATATTATTGCTAAAAAACCTAACCAATGGACAGAAAACCAAAAGATAAGAGCTGAATTATTATTTAAGAAGTATCCCCTTTTATATCAGGCATACAAGCACACCCTTGAGTTTAGAAACATATATGAAGAAACCTCTAGAGAAATAGCAAAAGAAAAAATAATAAACTGGATGCAAAAAACAAAGCTTCTAAATATGACAGTCTTTAATACCGTGGTTAACAGTTTAAATTATCACTTAGAAACTATTTTGAATTTCTTTATAAAAAGACATACAAATGCAAATGCAGAATCTTTTAACTCCAAGATAAAGTTGTTTAGAGCAAACTTAAGAGGGGTAGTTGATGTGAA
Organism: uncultured Flavobacteriaceae bacterium; assembly: GCA_963768325.1. Taxonomy (GTDB): domain Bacteria; phylum Bacteroidota; class Bacteroidia; order Flavobacteriales; family Flavobacteriaceae; genus Aquimarina. The sequence continues at coordinate 1,351 of CAVYIL010000077.1, forward strand.
ATTTTTTCTCTTTAGAATGGAAAAACTTTTTGCCTAATCCCCAGAATATTTATGTGAGCCGTTTAAATTACACTCCCTATTTATTCTAAAGATAACCTGATATTGCAACTTTTTGGACGAGATTACAAAAATTCATCACAATTAAGCAAAGATGGAAACTTTTTAGAGATGTGTCCATACTACAGTCTACGGTAAGTTTTTAGTGGTATTTTTACTTTTTAATAACTTTTTTTAAAACACATCCTTCTCCATTAATATCAGATACTTTTACAGTATACAATCCCTTAGAAAAACTACTCATGTCCAAAGTTGATTCAGATTTGTCTTTATTCATTTTAATCTGTTTTGTAAAAAATATTTTACCAGTAATATCAGAAACTACAACATCAACATCATTTGCTAATGGGTTGTTAAATTTAATAAACAAATGATCTATAACAGGATTAGGAAACAATAGTGTTTTAGCTTTTTCTGTATTTCTATCGTCTGTTTTAAGAACCTTATCCCATAAAAAGCGTGCAGATACAGGTATGTGATCGGATGTGTTATATAAATAATCATTATCATATACCTCATAATGCACGCTTACAGAATTTTCTATATAAGCATTATCTAATTCATTAGAAATTGTGATATGATCAATTACATTTTCTTTTGAAATATAGGAACGCAAGCCTGCTTTACTTAATGCTGATGAAAGAATAGAATAATTAGAAGTATCATCCGCATATTTTTTATAACTAGAAACTTTAGTAGTTATATTTGCTACAGTTTCATCAACATCATCATTATAATCTCCTAATAAAATAACTTTATTGTTTTTAAAATTAGTATCTAATGAATCCTTAAGGACATTTATGTCATATGTCCTCATATCATACCGGAGTTGGCTACTTTCGTTGCTGTTTGCACGAGCATGTAAAGCAATTAAATCTATTTGTTCAGTTACACCATTGATTGTAATATCTGCTGTCATTAAAAAAGGTAGTCTTCCACTAGCAAAAAATCGAGTAACATCTTTACTAGGGTAATCTATCAATTTACTAGTATCTCCGCCATTGTAATAAGGGTGGATATTTTTGAACATTGCTCTGGTTTTAATAACAGATACTGTTTTGGTATTGTAAATGAAACCAACTTTCTGTGTGGATCCTGTATTTGTCGGATTAATATGAGGTGGATAGGAAGTTGCATCTGATAATATGTAAGCATAACCAGGTAAACGACTAACTAAATCTTCGAATAATTTATCATCAGCTATTTCTTGAACAGCGTATATGTCTGCATTCAATTTTTTTAACACTACAGCTGTGCTATCTCGCTGTATTTCGTCGGATTTAGGGTTTGTTCCCAAGGGGGATTCTTTTTCATCCCCAAACCATTTTATATTCCAAGTAACAGCATCAAAGGTATCTTCTTTGGGATAACCAACTTTGTCTCCAGGAGAAATAAATTCTATGACGCAAGGAATATCTAAAAATTGTCTTGGCATCAGTTGATAAATATTGTTATAACGCCCTACAACCCCAATAATTTCTTTACAAGTTATAGGTTGTTCTTTACCAACTATAGATGCCACACTATTATCTATTCGTAATTCGCCACTTCCACTAGTGTCAGTAAGAGTATAGTTAGCGCTACCAAATAATAAATCACCAGCATTAGGGAATGTTACGTCGGTTACTCTAACTAACTTACCAGGATGTTTGTCTAGTTCCTTTAGGGTTATATTTACTGGTTTTATTGGATTGTTTGGATTCTCGTTTTTTATAACTTCTATTACTTTTTCTATCTGTTTTTGATTGTTATGTATAATTGTTTTTCCTGTAATTGTAATAGAATCACCTATTTTTAAAGCAGCATTTGCGTGGACTTTATTATCAAAAACAGCTATGCCTCCTGTAGAATCTTGCAAATAAGCAGGACCGTAAAAATTATCGGAGACAGTCAATATACCTGTTACTGTTACTAATGTGTATACATCAGCTGCTCTAGCCTCGGCAACAGATAAAGTTATTGCAGGTATTGCTATTCCATTAGCAGTTCCTGGAGAAGGGTCTCTAGCTTCATAAGATGTTGTGTTTCTTAATCCACCTTCGCCATTCGGAATACGTTGTAAAGAATGATAATCTTTATTTTCATTAACTTGTGGTTGATTAGTATTAAGAAGCACTAATAAATCTTCATCATCTTGTTGACCTGTATCATATACAATCGCGTCTATAAGGTTATTCGTAGAAATGACTGATCCTTTAGGAAAATTCTTGGCATCATCTTTATAAAGAGCAATTGCATCTGCTCCATTTTGTATAGAAATAGATTGAAATTGCAAAGTAGATAGGTTAGGAACATCTTTCTTACCAATAACAAAATATCCAGTGGTATTTGTAGAAAAACCATTTAGGTCATACGAAGCATAGCTTAGATTGTTTTTTCCGTTATATAAAACTAATATATAGCCATCTAAAGAGCTATTTCCTGCTCCGCCATCATATAGCTCTATAAATTCTAGAGTATTAGCTCCTTTTGTATGGACATCGATTTCATTAATAATAATAGTTGTAGTACTACTATCATCAATAGTATTCGAATTGGTGTTCTCAAAAGAAACAACATTAGTATAGCAATTTGGTTGTTTTTTAATTGAATTTTTTGGGTTTTTGGAAATTTCATTACATAATAAAAAATGGCTTTCAGATTTATTCGTGTTTGTGTATTTTGTGATTTTAAAAGCGTTGGTAAGATCCGTTGTAGATTTATTATTTTGTATTTCTTCAATACATGTAAAACGCGTAATACTATCATTGGCCCATAAAAAACTAGAAATCGCTAATGAAATAAATTGTACTATTAATTTCATAATAATTAATTTAGATAATTTGTGTGAGTTAAAAAATGTGCAATTTATAGTTGCGTTTTGATTTGCAATGATTTATTGTGTTAACAAAAGTATAATAAATATATTTTTTTATAAGAGTACAATAGAATGTAGTAACTGTATTATCATAATTATGACTTCGAATATTTTTACAAAAGGAGACTCGTATTTTAAACAAAATTGTAAAATAAAAAATGTAAATTATTGATTTTTATATTGTTTGTTCTTTTTGTTAATGTGTAAACTATTTAATGGAACTGATTAGAGTGGATTATAGTTATAGTATGTGTATATGAATAATATTAATATCCAAATTTTGCGAATTATTTTATCATTAATAATATTTTATATTCTGGGTCACAATCATCCGAAAGTTTTTAAAAAATGGTTACATTTAGTTGTTAGCCCTTTTAAATAGGCAGATAGTATACAGTTTTCAAGAAAATAAGTCTGCATTAAAGTTGATTATTTCTTGTGGTTTTCCCCGAACTCGTTTAGCTCCTTCTCCTACCTGATTGCAGACATAGTCTAGAGTAAGGTGAAAATTAAGGCAAACTCTTATTTTTTCCACAAAATTGGAAAAGGCGTGTTTTTTCTTAGCTATTGTTTTTACAATAAGCTGAAGCAGTAAACAGGTTATTAGTACCACATATATCTGCGATTTTACCGCATTTTCACTTGTTTCGATAAAGGTTTTAATTTGTAAATTCTGTTTAATTTCATCTATTATGTGGGATTCATGACGATTAGATAGGATATGGCTGTAATGGGTTAACAGTCTATTGTAAAGGCTCTCGAATACTTTGTAACTTCTGTTTTTATTATCATGCTTCTTCTTCCAACTATATAAAGTCCCTGTACTAAGACTGTATTTACGACAAGTCTCAACGATTCCTATTGCTTCTGGAGAGGCTAAAATTTCTAATTTTTCGGATAAACTCCATTTCTTGTATTTCATATCTCAAAGGTATTATTTGAAATTTAAAATAACACTCCGAACTTATTGGGGGCTAAAATAAGTCCCATAAAATGTATTTAAATTTTAGAAAACTAAAATACGAGTTTCTAAGGATGTTTTGAAAATATAACTTTCGGATAGTTATGAAGTTAAATATAGATGAGTAGAGCAATAAAAAGGTAATCAAAGAAGGTACTGAGTACAATTTTTAGAAAGAGATAACGTTATAGTTAAATATAAGGAATTGAAAGTTAAGGTATATTCTGTTTATTATTTGAAAAGTATAAAAAATAATACAGGTGAGGATATTGAAACAAAGCAGTAATTTTATTGTTATCGTCTGGAATGAAATACAAAATAGATTTAATTTAACCAATTCAACTAATACAAGATCATTTTAATAAAACATCAATTACACCGCAAAAGTTCTCTATAAAAAGGCAATAATTTATTTTAAAAATTTGTAGTGCAATTGATGTTCTTCATTCTACTTAGTTTTGAATTTAATTTTAAACTTACTATTAATCAAAATATTATAATTTCCGATTCGCTGCTCTATAACTTTTGAATCAATTATTTCAACTCTAATGTAGTCACCCATCTGAGATAATTTTAAAGTTTAGAGATTGAGCCATCAATTTATTTTGAAAATACTGTTGTTAAACTTGAGGGTTGAATAAAAACAGTATTTGTTTTTTTTTGAAAATTGTATTATTGATTTCAGTAATGGTTTATCGTTTGATTAGCAAATTAATAACCTAATTCTTTAATCATCTACAATCTTCATTTCCTGTATCCTTAGTTTGCTCAATATTCTTTTAAAAATATATTTTGAAAATCGGAATAAGTACTTAATGTTTTTTTATAATAAATAAATTAAATAATTAAAATGGATAAAGGCTATCTACTAAGTCTATTTTTACTTATTAATATTCTAGTCAATGTGATATATTACAAGTTCTAAGTACTTTATAGACAGCCTTAACTCCTTCTTTAATTTAACTAAATATAGGCTTAAATATAAAACTCTAACTTTCTACAATCCTGATTGAAAAACAGTAGCAGAATTGTTAGTACCATCTTGGTTGATAATACTACTGTGGCCTAAACCAAGTTGAGTAACAAAAGTTGAATTACCATCTCCTAACTGAGTATCGATTGCGAAGTTATCTTCACCATCTTGCCATATGTTACTTATGTTGTACTCACCTTCTTGGATAGAGATAGCTTCATTCTGAAATCCAAATTGATACTGATAAACTTCATTGAAATCTCCGAAAAAGCTAAGGCTACCTTCTTGAGACGATGTTGCAGAGTTTAAATCTCCTTCTTGTATTTGCTCAGAATAGTTGTTACCACCCCAAGTTATTAGATTTTGAGTAGCAGAAGCTTGGTTTCCGTTTCCTAATTGATATTGGTATACTTCATTGTTATCTTCTTCATGGTTAGCAAAAGCAGTGTTAAAATCACCATCCTGAATCTGAGTAACAAGACCAGATCTAGATCCAAAGAAAGCGCTTCCCTGTATAGATGTTGCTTGGTTAAAATCACCATCTTGAGTCTGATACAATTCATTATCAGTTTCCCATTGCTCACCAATAGCTATGTTGTCTGATCCTATTTGGTATTGGCTGCTATAGTTATCTTCACCTACTTGTAAAAGAGAAGCAGAGTTATCAAACCCTATTTGCTCTGTCCATCCAGTGTTTGTTTGACCATTTTGGTCAGTAATAGCCGAGTTTCCAAAACCATCTTGATTTTGATTAGCATAATTAAATTCACCTAAACCAAACCCGTTTCCTTCTTGTGATACAATCGCATCATTACCGTCACCAGTCTGAATTTGTACAGACTCATTATAACCACCAAAAGTAGCTAAATTCTGAGTAGAAGATGCATAATTGACATCGCCATACTGATCTTGGTAAATGTTGTTACTGTCTTCTTGATGCTCTGCATAGGCAGTATTCTGATCACCTACCTGAATCTGAGTTACAATACCGTTTCTAGAATCCCAAATAGAGTTACCTTCTATTACAGTTGCATCATTTAATGTTCCTACTTGTTCTACATACGAATCGTTTGATAAACCATACTGAGTCACGTCTGCAACGTTATCAACACCTGTTTGATTTATTTCACTTTCGTTAAACTGTGCTACCATTGTTGTTGCGCTCAATAGCGCTGCTAAACTAAAAATTACTTTTTTCATAAGAGTTATATATTAAATTATTTGATACATTAAACACTTCAAACTAGGTCTGAACTTATTAAAGAATAGATTAAATCTAAACCAATATTTAAAGGTGTTTTCTAATTCGGGGTAGGTGTTTTTAATCTGAGTACTCGATTAATGTAAATATACAAAAAATGTTAAATAAATACTGTTTAACCATAAATATTTTAGGGCTATATCCCCATTAGTAAAAAGGCTATACTATTGTAGGCTTATGGTTTTCGCTACTAGGAAGATATGTTAATTTTTTGTTAATTGTTTTTTATGTTGTAAAATAGGCTTGATAAATGTTGAAAAAAGAGTTTAAAAAAGAGGATATACATTGTTTTTTTATGAAATAATCACAGTAATTGTATGGGAAATTAAAGCTTATGTGTGTTGAGCTACATCTAAAATCATATTTATTTTTTTTTTAAAGCATTATTATTTATCTAAATAGATGTGGTTTTATTCTCTTGTTGAGGTAGAAGATTTAACTGATATTTAAAATAATAATTAACCAATTCGCAAATATTAGTATCTTAGAGGGTGTGATTACAGAAATATTTAATTAAAAAAAGTGTAAATGAATTACTTGTCCTCAACTTATTTTTTTGATTACGAAAGTGATAATGTACAGCAGCTTATATCAGAGTATAAACATTCACTTCTTTCAGAAAAAGAAAAAACAATATTGTTATATCTTAAAATACGTGACTCATGGAGATATGATCCATATGATATAAGTTTGTCAAAAGAAAATTATAAAGCTAGCGAAATAGCTAAAAGGACTAAAGGTCATTGTGTGGATAAGTCTATTTTGTTAATTTCGTGTTTAAGGGGATTGGGGATACCCGCAAGAATCCAGTTAGCAAAAGTGAAAAATCATTTAGGGGTAGAAAGATTGATAAAGAAATTCGGATCTAATGAGTTAACTCCACATGGGATGGTTAATGTATTTCTTAACGGAAAATGGCTTAAAATGTCTCCTACATTTAATAGATCTTTGTGTGAAATGTGCAATGTTTCTTCTTTGGAGTTTGATGGTGAAAATGATTCTGTTTTACAGGAGTTTAATAATGATGGAGATGTTTTTATGGAATATATAGAAGATTATGGGTGTTTTGAAGATATACCTATAGCGTTTATGATAAATAACCTAAAGGAGCATTATCCACATATTTTTGATACAAACACAAATTTGACAGAATTTAGATTGTAATAGAATTATAAAAAGCTTATTTTTTTAAAAAAGTAATAAAAAAGAGTCTAAATGAGTTGTTGTTATTGCTTAGCGATTAGGTATTTATACCTTTACAGGTTGTAAACGAGTATAAAACCTATAATTTATGAAAACTTATTTTTGGATATATTGTGTAATAGTGCTTTCTTTTTCTTGTAAAAATGGGAAAAACAAAAATGGATTTTTCTCAGGAATCAGGAAAACCTGAGGATACGTTAATGATTGATAATAAAATAGAAGAAAAATCTAAAAAAGAAGAAATTACAACATCTTATAAAGGAAGTTGGTTTTCTATAGATTATCCATCAAGTTTTAAGACTGATCCAGTTGTTCTAACAGAGAATTCAGGAAAGGATTATGTATAAATAAATGAAGCGAGTTTTACTTCACCCAATGGAGATGTGGAGTTTTTTGTTTATTCGCCTTTATGGAGTGGTAATCCTAAAACTTATTTAAATGCTGCTGAAAATGAAGAATTAATTTCTGAAAAAGAAGAAACAAGTCCTGATCCAATTTTTAAAGGTACTGATAGGGTTACACGGTGGTTAACTTTTAAAGATGTTTCTGGTAGTTATATTAGATCTGCTGTGTCTATCAAAACAGAAAGTACACATCATGTTTTTGGAGTAAAGTATAAGAATTTGGAAATTTATGAACAGTATAAAAATGATTATTTAAAATTTAAAAAATCACTAATACAATACGCAGATTAATATTTTTAATAAAACTATAGATGAAGGTTATGAGAATAGATTTCTTCACTTATCTCTTCTATAGTTTTATTGTCTGTGATTATTTTATTTTTTGATTGATTATAAAAGAAAGAGCGTTCAAAAAGATGCTTTCTAATAAAGTCCTGTAATTCATCTTTGCTTTTTATGTGAGCAATTAGAGGGCGTTTTCCTAGCTCGCTAAAAAGGCGAGATACCAATTCGTTTATAGATGTTTGTAAGTAAAAACTGTTAACATTTTTGTGATGAATAATCATTTCCATGTTTCCTGAAAAACATGGAGTCCCTCCGCCTAATGAAATAATAATATTATCACGGTTTTCAATAAGTTCTTTGAGATAGATCGTTTCTTTTTTTCTAAAATAGATCTCTCCGTCATTTTTGAAAATATCATATACTGTTTTGCCTTCTCTGTTTTCAATGTAATCATCTAGATCAAGATATTTTTTCCTTAGTTTTTTTGCTAAGCTTTTACCTATCGATGACTTACCACAACCCATGTAACCAATTAAAACAATATTCATAATCCTGAAAATTAGATATTTGTATTTTTTGAAAAACAATATTAGAAATAAAAAGTAAATTTATGTCAATTTTTTCTTGAATAATAAAATAATGATACTATATTTGCATCCGCGTTCAAGTAAAAAAATAATGACCTGGTAGCTCAGTTGGTAGAGCATCTCCCTTTTAAGGAGAGGGTCCTGGGTTCGAGCCCCAGCCAGGTCACAATATTAAAAAGAAAACCGCTTTAGGTAGTATCAGTTTACGACCTGGTAGCTCAGTTGGTAGAGCATCTCCCTTTTAAGGAGAGGGTCCTGGGTTCGAGCCCCAGCCCGGTCACTAAAAAGTATCGTTATAAACGATGCTTTTTTTGTTTTAAAAATTTATAATATTGTTTTAGTTTACCCGGGTGCTGGAATTGGTAGACAGGCATGGTTGAGGGCCATGTGTTCATTAGGGCGTGTGGGTTCAAGTCCCATCTCGGGTACATTGATAGTCTGCAACATCTTGTTTGATAAAGTGATGCAGATTTTTTTGATATTTTGACAACTATTTGCCAACGACTTAAAAAAAATATAATTGATTTCGTTTATTTGTTTTGTAGCTTATGTATTCCATACTTTAAAAACAATATTATTCTCCGTAAGCATCTAACCTTAAAAAATATTTTTTTTATAAAATACAACATCTTAAGTTTGTTGTAGCGATTTCACTATTGATATCCTGTTTTTCTTTAAATAAAGAATTAAGGAAGCCTACTTGCTAAAAGGCTAGGTTAAATTTTGTTAGATTAGTTTTAAAAAATATTTGGCTCTATGTTGAATATAGTGGATAATCAAATTTAAGTTTGCCACAAGTAAAGTAAATCATATTTTAAACTTTTCAGGATTGTCTATGCCCTCAAGCGGGCTTTCTTTAATAACTTTGAGTAATTTGGTAATTCTCTTTTGGAAAAGGGGGTTATTTTTTTTCAATACTTTGCATGCTTTTGAGCTTCTTTGGTGAAAACTATTTCCATAAATCGTCAATATCTATTTTAGTTTCTTTTCCGTTATTGTTTTGTTCAATAGATTCTTCTAAGCTTTTTCGATTAGATTTAGTTGATAAC
>CAVYIL010000078.1:0-23134 GCA_963768325.1 uncultured Flavobacteriaceae bacterium
TATGACTATCCGTTACTAATACCAAGTTGTTTCTAAAGCTGCAATCATAAGTCTATCAGAAAGTTTATTTCCAAAATATCTTCGGTTGAATTTATAACAAAATTCATCTAAATAGTTTTGAAAATATTGCTGATTTATACAATTATGATGAATCCCCACAAGCACTTTTTTGGCATTACTTATTGTTCTATTCACCCAAGGAAACACTTTTTCGGATTTTGTTTTATTGGGTTCTATTACGATACTGTGATTTACTATTTTTTCTTTTAATTTAGCATATCCTTTATATCCATCCGTTAAAGCAGATGCTGTTTTATTTACTGATTTTTCAACCACTTTATTAATACTTTCTGCTTTCAAATCCTCCATCACTACCATTTTTAAATAACCTACTTTTCTGTTAGGTTTACCTTTTTTAGGTGCTTCAATACTAGGTTCGGATTCGACCATAACTAATACTTTAGCCTGCCTTTCGCTTCCTCTTCCGCGTTTATTGGGGGTAGTATCTTTATTGGTTTGCTCCGATTTTTCTTTAAGAACATCTTTATTGTCGACTCTTTCAAAAAAACCTTCATCAAATTCTATACAGCCATTTAATTCATATTTCGCTTCTCTTTTACCCATAACCCTACGAATTTTATGCATCATAAACCAAATAGGTTCATAGCGCTTGTGACCCAACATACGTTGCATTTCTAATGCAGAAAAACTCTTTTTAGAGAGTGTCATTAATTCGATACAAATCATCCAATATTGAAATGGTAATTTACTGTTTTCCATAACAGTACCTGATCGAAGACTTAAACGGGTGCCACATTTTTTACATTGAAATTTTAAATCCGTATTTCGAAAATAGTGTTCGCTATGACTGCACTTTTTACAGATAATCCCCATCTCAAGACGTTTTAACTTAAAACCTTCAATACAGGTAGATTCATCAGGATACTTTTTGAAAAATTTGAGAAGATTCATACTTTCTATTTTGAGTGTAAATTGATCAAATGTATGCTTTTTTAGAAATTGGTACAAGTAACGGATGGTCATATTAACAAAAAACGGTAATCTATCTATAATAGAAAAATCACCTAAAGAGAAACGTCATTTTTACGTAATGCATTGTTTATTCTTTAGGTGATTATCTTCATACAAATATAAATGGTTACTGTTTTACCAAAGCGCGTACTACGGCGATGTTTGTTGAAATAATTTTAACAAAATAATTTCCGTTTTCAGTCAATGTTTCTCCAAGAGAAAGTGTTCCTGGGTTTTTTTGATATTCTTTTTCATATACTTGTTTGCCAAGGATGTCATATATACTTATGATAAAGGCTTGATCTCCTAATTGTGATAGATTAATTGTAGTAGTATCACTAAACGGATTAGGGTATACTAGAATTTTCTTACTCATATTCATTTTTTGCAAAGCAGGTTTATTATGATTTCTTAAGGTGTATAAACTCTCACCAGCATTAGTATTATATGCATATTCTGATATTGTATACGATAAACCATTATTGGCTACGGTAGCATAGAACCATCCATAATGAGAATTTCCATTTATTAAAAATGTAAAACCGATATAACCAGATTTACCATTCCAATCAGTATAAGAAGGTGAGCTGATAACATATCCATTAGGGTTTGTTACAAAATTACTAAAAGCCCCAACTTCTACTCCTTCCCCAATAATTGAGGCGTTTATAGAACTTCCCTCATTACATACCACATCTTTACTATAAGTGATTAATTGTGCCGAATTCTGAGAATACCAAGCTCCGTAGTCACTGTTATCACCAACTTCTATTCTAAAGAAGCTCCAAGGGTTGTTAACATCCACAGACACATCATCCATGTCTACATATATCACCCCTTCATTATCATTACAAGGCTCACAAGAAGAACCCCCACAATCAATACCAGTTTCATCTCCGTTTTGTATACCATCATCACAGGTTGATGTTCCTATGATAATCGTGTAATCTTCTACTTCGCCAAAATCAAAAGTTCCGCATGAATAAGGAAGCTTACTATATCTCATAATAACACGTAGCCTAGTAACTCCATCAAGGGCAGTGTCAGGAACCGTAAATGTACCACTCACAGGGGTTGTTTGTGTTGCTGCCTTGCTCCATACTTGTTCTTCTGACTCTGAAAATTGTCCATCTTGGTTGTAATCAATCCATACTGCATACGCCTCATCATAGACCGTTCTAATCCATTTTGGAGTAATAGTAATTGTGTTAGGTTCGCCTTTGGGCAAAATAGTGGATTCTGAAGTAAAATCACTATATCCGTCATCCGAATGTTCTGAGTTTTTGTCAATAGTACCTATTTGTACACGGCTTATAAACTCATCGTAAGAACTATTAGAACTAGCATTACAATAGATGTCGACAATTTCACAAGGTTCGCAAAAAGAACCCCCACAGTCTACACCAGTTTCATCTCCATTCTGTATGCCATCATCACAAGTGGGTTTTGTTTTGATAATAACAGTATAATCTTCAACCTCACCATAATCAAATGTTCTACAGGGAGAAGGTAATGTGTTGTACCTCATGATAACGCGCATTCTCGTATTACCATCTTGCGCAGAATGAGGTATAGTAAAGGTTCCGCTTACTGGTGTAGTTCTTGTTGCTTCTAACCCCCATACTCGTTCTTCAAAATCCGAAAACTCTCCATCTTTGTTGTAATCAATCCATACCGCATAGGCTTCTGTATACACAGTACCGCTCCAGGCGGGGGTTATAGTTATTATATTCGAGTCTCCTTTATAAAGTTCGGTTGATACGGAGGTATAATCACTATATCCTACACCAGATGCTGTAGAACTATTATTGATTGACCCTAATTGTACGTTGCTAATGTATTCGTTTACAGAACTGCTTGCATTAGCATCACAATAGACAACTTCTTCCTCACACGGTTCACAGGAACCCCCACAATCTACACCAGTTTCATCGCCATTTTGTATACCATCATCACAAGTTGGGGTCGTGACTGCTTTAATGTTAATAGAATAATCCTCAACCTCACCGAAATCAAAAGTTCCACAAGATGAGGGAGAGGTGTTTAGTCGCATAATAATCCGCATTCTAGTAGTTCCGCTTGTAGCTGTGGATGGAACTGTAAAGATTCCGCTAACAGGTGTGTTTTGTGTTGGTTCTTGACTCCAAACGAGCTCGTCCATATCAGAAAAATCACCGTCTTTATTATAATCGATCCACACCGAATAAGCTTCATTATAAGTTGTTTCTGTCCACATGGGTGTAATCGTAATTGTATTAGAAACTCCTGTTGAAAGATCTGTTGATTCTGAGGTATAATCACTATATCCGCCAATGGATTCTGCTGAATTTTTGTCGATTGTACCTAATTGTACACGACTAATATATTCATTTAATGAACTACTTGCGTTAGCATCACAATAGACAACTTCCGTTTGGCAAGGCTCACATGATCCTCCGCAATCTATGCCTGTTTCATCTCCGTTCTGTATGCCGTCATCACAGGTTGGTTCAGTGTCTCCTCCCCAAACTTTACTACCTGCTTTTATTGGACCAAATGGCTCTGTACTGTAAGCATAATCTAGCAAGGTGTAGGATGTGCCGTTTGCATTCATTTGCACCCTAAACCACCCATAATTTACTTTACCAGAATATAGTACCAGTTGAAAACCAATGTATGCGGTTTTTCCGTCCCAGTCTGTATAATTATCGTCTCTGATGACGTGTAAATCGGGGTATGCTCCTCCGTCAACCCAACTACTTGTTGATGATATTACTGTATTTTCTGCTATAGGTATTGGGTTTTTGGTATCTGGATTACAAACCAAAGCTTTTTTATAGGTTTCTAGCATTAATTTATTATTTTCATAAAAAGTACCAAAATCATTGCTATCAGCACCTTCTATTCTGAAAAAAGTCCAATCATTATCTGCGTTTGCAGTGTAATCTTCATTATCCACATACACTACTTTATACGGATCATAAAACACAAAATTAAAGGATACGTTATCGGAGTTTAAGATTTCTGTTCCTCCGGATATGACAGTATCTTTTAGTGTGATTTTTCCAAAATCATTATTTGCTGCAGCATGATTAACTGTACTACCATTAAATTTTAATCTTAATTTAGTGTTAGATATTACAGTAATATTAGGAGAAAATCCTTGTGGAAGACTGGCCGTGTAGTGCGTTCCCTCTATTAAGGTTCCTGAGCTTAATGAGAAAGTTCCTCCGTCTATGTCTATATCATAAAAACTATCTTCTAATGTACCGTTATTAGCCATTGCTTCTAGCACTGTGCCATTAGAGGTTATTAATGACGCGCCTTCTAGATTTACACCAGTAGCAATTAGGTTACTTGGTTGCCATAGAGGCCTTCTTGCATCATGTTGTAAAGCAGCAAGCATTCGATTAGTTTGTCCAATAGTAAACATTTTTGCGCAACCACCAGAAGACTCATATCCCATATAATTCTCATAATTGATCAAATTTCCACACTCAAATGCACCTACTGTACATCCTTGATCTACGGGAGAAGAATTTTCTATTGGGGTATCATCTACCATATCTCCATAAGCGTCATCACACCCCCCTTGGAATGTGTGTATTAGGTTAAGCCAATGACCAAATTCATGGGTAAATACAGAAGCAAACTCATCGTTAGTGTTGCCATGTAAATATTGTCCGTTATAAACTACCCTTGCTATATCCTCATCAGACATGGATGTGTCTGGATACCAGGCTACACCAGAACTGTAGGGATTACCATCACCATATAAGTCTCCAGCGATATACACGTTCATGTATTTATAATTATCCCAGCCATCTGCAGCAACTATAGGACTATTATAGACACCTTGACCAGATGCTGCTGGGTGTATAATTACTCCGTTGGTACTGCCTCCGTGAGGATCGATTTTAGCTAATGCAAATTTTATATTTAAGGTTGATTTGCTACCATCAAAAACAGGGTCTATAGTATTCCAGTCCTCATTTAATCCATTGAATTCTTCATTTAGCACATCAAGAGCTTTTTTTACTTTGCTATAATTAACTGTTTTACCGTTTTGCTCGATTCCATACACATGTACTACTACTGGGATGGTATATGTTTCGGTTTTTATTTGACCTATTAATTCGTCTTGAACAAATTTATTGGTAAATTTATTAAATTTTTGATATTCGATTCTGGCGTCTGGCTTTGCCAAATAAAGTGATTCATTAGCCGCTTTTGTTTTGCACTGCGGGGTGCCTGATTGCTCTTCTTGAGCAAGAAAAGGAGTGGTAAGCGCAAATGCCAAAATTGCTAAAAAATAGGTTTTAATTTTCATAGTAAATATTTATCTTATGTGTAATAATTTGCCTGAATTTAAAACTATTCTGGTTCTTAGTATAGTAGTATACTATCAAAAACAGATACTATACTATTATTGTGTGACTCGATAAAATTTAACTTAAAATATTTACTCTAAATTTTTTAGTACATGACGGATATATAACTAATTAATAATTAACAGATTAAACGTTAAAATATCAAGTAAAAGCATTAGTCTTTGGTATATTAGAAGAATAATCTCACATGTTTTTATAATGAAGAAAACCAATGTTTCCTCTAAAAGTAATGAATTAAATTCAGGACTAATGCCTTTGAGAGTTCTGCAAACTCAAAATTGTCTTTAAGACGTATTCAACGGTTTATTGCCGATTATACTTTAGATTCGTATCCGTTAATTTTAAGGTAGAACCCTCATATAAACACAAAACCATTAAGGAGTGGCATTTGTTTAACACTTACAAGGTCAATGAGCGTGTTGATGGATAACTTTGTTACCTATCTGGATGTGAGCTCAATAACAAAAACGGAAAACAGAATTTTCTTATCATTGCATCATTCATCAAACCTGAGGTAGCTTGGGAACAGTATATCCAATGTGCTTTTAAAGCTATGAAATCTAGCGATTTTGATATTAAAAACACACATTTGCAAGATATGGAATGTATTGAAAAATTAGTACTACTGGTTATGATGGCTTTAGTGTAGTGTTATAAGGTAACTATTCACCCAGTTAATTTATTTATTTTCAACGTGTTAAAAACCGTATTTTTACTTTAGTTAGCAATTTGTAAACTTTAAAATAAAATAATGACACTAAAATCAGAGTTTTGGTTATAAATCATCAATAAAATAAAGATTTTTACGCCATATACTTAGAAATATTTAATAAAAATGGCTGAATAGTTACGTTATAAGGTTGGAATATGTTTACATGAAACCTGTCTTATCAAAATTAAAAAGCATGGTAGAATGTCCAAAAGTATTTTCAAACATGGATTAGATTACATCTCTTCTATATTATTAAATCCTTTAAATCAAAATAGTATAAACCTAATTTGGTTTTTGCCATGTACTTAGAAAAATAAGACGAAAAATTATGAAAAAAAGTTTGGTATTTTTAAGTCTAATTCCTAAATTTGCCATCCGTTTTACGGGGTCCTATAGCTCAGCTGGTTAGAGCACCTGACTCATAATCAGGGGGTCCATGGTTCGAGCCCATGTGGGACCACACAAAAAGCATCAACATTAAGTTGATGCTTTTTTTTGTTTGGAAAATTTAATAACCCTGTTTTGAGCTGATATAAATACTTAATACATCTTTACGTCGAGAAAATTATTTCCCTAATATAATATTTGCAACAGAGTCAAAAAAGGATTATAAAATTAACCAAACAGGTGTTTTTTATCCCACAACTATTTATAAAATAGTTGTGGGATTTAGAAAGTGTTCTCAAATATTATTTAAGCCAATATTCGGCATCTGTTTTTTCTGAAATTATAGATTTAAGATCTGTAATAAGAATTCGTTTTTGCTCCATTGTATCCCTGTCACGAATAGTTACAGATTGATCTGTTAAAGTGTCGTGATCTACAGTAATACAAAAAGGCGTGCCGTTAGCATCTTGTCTACGATAACGACGACCAATAGCATCTTTTTCGTCATAGACAACATTAAATTTCCACTTTAGTTCATTAACGATTTGATGTGCAACTTCTGGTAATCCATCTTTTTTTACTAATGGCAAAATAGCTGCTTTAACAGGAGCTATAACAGCAGGAAGTTTTAAAACAACTCTACTAGTGCCATCTTCTAAATTTTCTTCTTGTAATGCGGTAGCAAATACAGCTAAAAACATTCTATCAAGACCAACAGATGTTTCTACTACATATGGGACATAGTTTTCTTGTAGTTCTGGATCAAAAAACTGTAATTTTTTTCCAGAATATTTTTCGTGAGCTTTTAAGTCAAAATCAGTGCGAGAATGAATACCTTCTAATTCCTTAAAACCAAAAGGAAAATCGAATTCTATATCCGTGGCAGCATTAGCATAGTGAGCAAGCTTGTCGTGGTCGTGAAAACGATAATTTTGTTCTCCTAGTCCTAATGATAAGTGCCAATTAAGTCTAGTTTCTTTCCAATATTCATACCATTTCATTTCTTCACCAGGGCGAACAAAAAATTGCATTTCCATTTGTTCAAATTCTCGCATTCTGAAAATAAATTGCCGAGCAACAATTTCATTTCTGAAGGCTTTTCCTGTCTGAGCAATACCGAAAGGAATTTTCATACGTCCTGACTTCTGAACGTTCAGGAAATTAACAAAAATTCCCTGAGCGGTTTCTGGTCTTAAATATAAGTCTGTAGCAGCTTCTGAGGAAGCTCCTAGCTTGGTGCCAAACATTAAATTAAATTGTCTTACGTTTGTCCAGTTTTTTGATCCAGTTTCTGGATCTGTAATTCCCAGTTCTTCGATTAAGAGTTTTACATCGTCTAAATCTTCGTTTTCTAACGATTTAGCCATTCTTTTTAGAACCGTGTCTTTTTCTGACAAATATTTTATAACTCGGGGATTAGTTGCGGTAAATTGATCTTCGTCAAAAGAATCACCAAAACGATTTCTAGCTTTCTCAATTTCTTTCTGAGCTTTTAGATTTAATTTCTCAGCATAATCTTCAATAAGCACATCAGCTCTATATCTTTTCTTAGAGTCTTTGTTGTCTATCAGCGGGTCATTAAATGCATCTACGTGACCCGAAGCCTTCCAAGTAGTAGGGTGCATAAATATCGCAGCATCTAATCCTACAATATTTTGGTGCATATACACCATGCTTTTCCACCAGTATTCTCGTATATTTTTTTTTAGTTCTACGCCATTTTGACCATAATCATATATAGCACTGAGTCCGTCATATATCTCACTAGAACCAAATATGTACCCATACTCTTTTGCATGGGCTATTACTTTTTTGAATTTATCTTCTTGTTTTGCCATTCCGCAAAAATAATTGAATTAAAATGAATTAAAAACGAATTTAATTAATAATTCTGTATGGCGGCATTCGTTATAAAAATAAAGACCTCCGTACAATTCATTTTTTGTACGGAGGTCTTTATTTTTATATTTTAAGAAAATTATTTCAGTTCGAACTGAGTATTAGAAATCATTTTAGGACCAGAAAACACATTAACCACATAATTTCCTTTGATAATTTCGTCTTCGGATGCGTTAACTAGTACACAAACATCTAAGGCATCATTTTCATAAAAGACTCTATTACGCCCACTATAGGTTAAAATAGCATCTTCAAAATTCACAGAAGTTTTTTCTCCAATAAGATTACTATCGGGATTAATTACTTGTACAAAAAGTTCTTTATCTCCTTTTTCGGTTAATTTATTAGGAGAAAGTGTAAAACAGACCCTAATTTTATCGGTTCTACTAGCACGGGTAGAAACATTAATTTTGCCATTATTACGAATTTTAATCCCTTCAGCTTTAATTCCTACGGCAGTAAGTGCAGCTCCTCTTTCGACTATTTCGGCTAGTTTTTGATTTTGATTTCTTAGAGAATCTGAAAAAACAATTTTTTGGCTTAGGGCAACAGAAGTACTGTCTAGATCTGTTGCTAGTTGTACATTTGCAGCGGTTAAGCTATCTGCTAACTTAAATAATTTTTCTCGTTCTTTTTTTAATTTACTTACCTCTCTTCTATATCTAGAAATAAGAGCTAAATTAGCTTCATTGTCTTTAACACTGTCTAACAATACTACTATACGCTCTTTAGCCTTGAGTAAATGATCATCCATTACTTCATTTAGAGAAATTGCATTGTCGTATTTTGTTATCAATTCTCCTAATTCACTTTCAATTAGATCCTTTTCTTCTTGTAAAATAGCTTTATTTTGCTTCTCTTCGTTATAGAATTTATAAGTAAATATTCCCAAGATTAATAATAGTACTCCTAGAACTCCTATTAGAATCTTAAGTGTCAGGTTATTGTTTTGAGTAGTCATAATGAATTGTTTGGTTTTTTGATGGTTACAATATTAGGTAAAAATAATCAGTAAATATAATATTTAAAAAGTATTCCCTAAGGTTATGTTAAAAGACTTGTTTTATTTGTTTTATCCAGTGTACTGTGCGGCTTGTAAAGACCCATTGTACAAATATGAAAGACTTCTTTGCACATCTTGTAGGCATAGGCTTCCTTTGGGTAATTTTCACAATGTAAACGCAAAAAAAATAGAAAAAGTATTTTATGGTCGTGTCTATATTGAAAATGCGACGGCTTTGTTTCTTTTTAGAAAAGATGGGTTGGTTCAAAACTTAATACACAATTTAAAATACAGAGGGATGGAAGAAATAGGGTTAGAGTTGGGCAGGTGGCTTGGAAGTGAATTAAGTCAAAATGATAAATATCGAGATATAGACATTGTAATTCCTGTTCCACTACATAAGCGTAGATTACGTGAAAGAGGGTATAACCAAGTAGAGAAATTTGGAATAGAAATCGCTAAAAAAATTGATGCGTCTTATATAAATTCAGTGCTAAAAAAAATTACTTATAACAAGAAACAGTCAAAACATGGTGGATTTACTAGATGGGACAATACATCTGAAACATTTGGGATAGAAAACGAGTCTTTATTAACTAATAGACATATCTTGTTGGTGGATGATATTATTACTACTGGCTCTACGTTAGAGGCTTGTATAAATGTGCTAAAACGTATACCTGGTATAAAAATAAGTATTGCTACTATGGCAATGACAGAATAGTTTTTTGTTTATTATAAATAGTTGTTTCTTTGTTGCATAAAATTTTTCCTGTAGTATGTTAAGAAAACCGTATAAGTTATTATTCACTGCATTATCATTAGTGTTAATAGTTAATTGCGCAAAAAAAGGTACCATAACGGGGGGTGAAAAAGACGAAAAACCTCCTGAGTTTGTAAAAGCCTTACCTCCTAATTTCTTTACTAACTATAACAAGAAAGAAATACGTATATATTTTAACGAATATATAAAGTTAAAGGATCCACAGAAACAAATAATTGTTTCGCCACCTATGGATCCTAGTCCCACTATTACGCCGTTAGGTGGAGCAAGTAAGTTTGTTAAAATAAAATTTACGGACACTTTACTAGAAAACACTACATATAGCATCAATTTTGGAGAAAGTATCGTGGATAATAATGAAGGTAATCCGCTCCCTTTTTTCAGGTATGTTTTTTCTACAGGTAATTCGTTAGATTCTCTAAGCATAAGTGGAACAGTGTCTGATGCCTTAGAGAAAAAAGCAGAGTCTTTTATTACGGTTGTTTTATATGAAATTGATGAAAAATATTCGGATTCTCTTGTTTACAAATCAGTTCCTAGATATGTTTCAAACACCTTAGACAGCACACGTTTTAGCTTAGATAACTTAAAAGCAGGGACATACAAACTTTTGGCTCTAAAAGATGCTTCCAATAATTATAAATATGAGCCAAAACAAGATAAAATTGGTTTTTACGAAGAAATTGTTACGCTTCCTGCCGATACAGCAAAACGTTTTAATATAAATATATTTAAGGAAGCTGTTAAGTTTAAGGCAACAAAACCAAAACAAGTTTCTAAAAATTCGTTTATTTTTGGATATGAAGGCGAGATTGATAGCATGAAAATCAAGTTGCTTAGCAATACAGATGTAAAGTTGGAAACACGAATTGTTAAGGATAAAGAAAAAGACACACTACAATATTGGTTTAAACCTTTTTTTAAGGCGGATTCGCTAGTTTTTGAAGTAACTAATACTAACAATTATAGAGACACCCTAATCAGCAGATTCAAGGATCAATATAAAGATTCAATTAAAGTAACCTCTAATGTTGGTTCGATTTTAGATTTTGATAAAGATTTTATTTTAACAGCAAACACTCCTCTAGAGGCTATTAATGAAAGTTTAATCAAGTTAACAGACAAGGACACTGTGATTGTTCCTTTCTCTGTTCAATTGGATAAATTTAAAAACGAAGCTAGATTTACTTTTGAAAGAACAGAAAACAACTTATATACTGTCCAAGTATTACCAGAATCGATTAAAGATTTTTTGGGTAATGTAAATGATACACTTAATTTTGGTTTTAAAACCAAAAAAATAAGTGATTATGGTAAGATTTTTTTAACACTTCAGAAAGTAAAGAAATACCCTCTAGTAGTACAGGTGTTAAATGAAAAAGGAATAGTTATTAATGAAAAGATTACAAATAAAGACGAAGTAATTGTTTTTGATAATTTAAACCCGAATAAATATAATATTAGGGTGATATTTGATAGTAACAAAAACGGCAAATGGGATTCAGGCAATTTCCTTGAAAATAAACAGCCAGAAAAAACTAGTTATTTTCCAGATTTAATTGATGTTAGAGCTAATTGGGAGTTAAAACAAGTCTTTATTTTAGAGTAATCAAATTATAGTTAAATGATATTTTCTAAAATTATGTGATAAAACTAAATGTATCTTTATCATCTAAAAAAGACAATTTTTTTCTGGCACCTAAGACATGTAGCTTACTAAGTGTTGTGTACAGTATGGTTTCTTCTTCCGAAAGAGTTTCTGCTATGATAGAGATGCCCAAAGGGTCATATACTACAGAATGTCCGTTATGGATATATCCTTTGTCGTCTATACCAATTCTATTTACACCAATGCAGTAAGACATGTTTTCGATAGCACGAGCCTTTAACAACACATCCCAAGCATCAATTCTAATTTTAGGCCAACTAGCCACATAGAGCAATATGTCATAGTCGGTAGTATTTCTAGCCCATACAGGAAATCGTAGATCGTAACAAATCTGAGGTTTTATTTTCCAACCTTTGTAGGTAATAATGTTTTGTTTTTGTCCCGCCGTGTATACTATATGCTCATTAGCAAGAGTAAATAAATGATGCTTATCATAAGTGATATACGAGCCGTCAGGTTTTATAAAAAGCAACCGATTGTAATAGTTTCCGTTTTCAATGACAATAATGCTTCCTGTTATTGCACAATCCCTATTCTTAGCGGTTTCTTTAAGCCAAAGGACTGTTTTTCCATTCATCGTTTCAGCAACCTCAACAGGATTCATAGTAAAACCAGTGGTAAACATTTCGGGTAATACAATCAAATCAACAGGAGAATCTATTGAAGCTATTTTTTGAGTAAAATTAGCTCTATTTTGTGTAGGGTTTTCCCAAACCAAATCAGATTGAATTAAAGCTATATGTAGAGTTTCATTCATTTTCTAAAAATAATAAAATAGGATTCAGAATAATCATTTATATGGTTTTTTATAAACCAAATTAGTAAAGGTTAATGATTTGAAGGTTTTGCACCCTGCACTTTTCAATAAAATCCTTATTTTCGCAAACCTAATAGAAACAATAATATCATGAGCACTAAGTTTCCTGAATATAAAGGACTTGACTTGCCAAAAGTGGCAGAAGATATACTAGATTTCTGGAAACAGAATTCTATTTTCGAGAAGAGTATAACAGATCGTGAAAATGCTGAACCTTTTGTGTTTTTTGAAGGTCCGCCATCTGCAAATGGTCTTCCAGGGATTCACCATGTTATGGCTCGTGCCATTAAAGATATTTTTTGTCGCTATAAAACCCAGAAAGGTTATCAGGTTAAACGTAAAGCTGGTTGGGATACACATGGTCTTCCTATAGAGTTAGGAGTAGAGAAAGAGTTGGGTATTACCAAAGAAGATATTGGTAAAAAGATAACGGTAGAAGAATATAACGAGGCTTGTAAAAAGGCTGTAATGAAATATACAGATATCTGGAATGATCTTACAGAAAAAATAGGATATTGGGTTGATATGGAAAATCCATATATAACATATAAACCTAAATATATGGAATCCGTATGGTGGTTACTTTCTCAGATATATAAAAAAGGCTTGCTTTACAAAGGATATACAATCCAGCCCTACTCCCCTAAAGCGGGTACAGGATTAAGTTCTCATGAATTAAACCAGCCTGGTACGTATCAAGATGTTACAGATACAACCGTAGTTGCTCAGTTTAAAAGTTTCTTGAAACAAAAAAATAAAACAGGAAACACTATAGAAAAAGCATTTGGGGTTACTTTAGAGGGGGTTGAAGTCGTTTATTTTTTGGCTTGGACAACAACACCATGGACTTTACCATCCAATACAGCATTGACTGTAGGGAATAAAATAAACTATGTATTACTAAAAACGTTCAACCAATATACTTTCGAACCAACATATTTAATTTTAGCCGAAAATTTAATAGGAAAACAATTTACAGGTAAATTTACTCAAGTAGAAACCAGTGCAGAAGTAGACGTTTTTAAGAAGGAAGACAAAAAAATCCCTTATTACATAGTTAATACGTGTAAAGGAGCAGATTTAGTAGGTATACAATATGAACAATTATTAGACTACGTCAAACCATTTCATAATCCAGAAAACGCATTTAGAGTAATTTCGGGAGATTTTGTTACAACAGAGGACGGAACAGGAATCGTCCACACGGCACCTACCTTTGGTGCTGATGATGCTATGGTAGCTAAACAAGCAGTACCCGAGGTTCCTGCAATGTTAGTAAAAGATGAAAATGATAATTTAGTTCCTTTAGTAGATTTGCAGGGTAAATTCACAAAACACCTAGGTGAATTTGCAGGAAAATATGTGAAAAACGAATATTATGCCGATGGAGAAGCACCAGATAAATCTGTCGATGTCGAAATTGCAATTAAATTAAAAACAGAAAACAAAGCTTTTAAAGTAGAGAAGTATGTTCATAGCTACCCTAACTGCTGGCGAACAGACAAACCTATTTTGTATTATCCATTAGATTCGTGGTTTATAAAAGTTACAGATGTTAAAGACAGAATGCATGAACTTAATTTAGGGATCAATTGGAAACCAAAATCGACCGGAGAGGGACGTTTTGGTAATTGGTTAGCTAATGCTAATGACTGGAATCTTTCTCGCTCTCGTTTTTGGGGGATACCTTTGCCGATTTGGAGAACAGAAAACGGAAAAGAAGAAATAATCATTGGTTCTATAGAAGAATTAAAAACAGAAATGACAAAAGCTGTAGATGCGGGTGTATTAGACTCCGATATTTTTGCAGATTTTACGATTGGTGATATGAGTGAAGAAAACTATGATAAAATAGATCTTCATAAAAATGTAGTTGACAAAATAACATTAGTTTCACCGTCAGGAAAACCAATGAAAAGAGAAAGCGACCTTATTGACGTCTGGTTCGACTCGGGCTCTATGCCATATGCACAATGGCACTATCCATTTGAAAACAAAGAGAAAGTTGAGTCAGGAGAAAAGACAGCCGATTTTATAGCAGAAGGAGTAGACCAAACACGCGGATGGTTTTACACACTACATGCTATAGCAACCATGATTTTTGACGATGTAGCTTATAAAAATGTGGTATCTAATGGCTTAGTATTGGATAAGAATGGTCAAAAAATGTCTAAGCGACTAGGAAATGCGGTAGACCCTTTTAAGACATTGACAACCTATGGTCCTGATGCCACTAGATGGTACATGATTAGTAATGCTAACCCTTGGGATAATTTGAAGTTTGACAAAGAAGGAATAGCAGAGGTTCGGCGTAAATTTTTCGGCACCCTTTATAACACATACTCATTCTTTTCTTTATACGCTAATATTGATAATTTCACTTATTCTGAGGCGGATATACCATTATCGGAACGCCCAGAAATCGACAGGTGGATTCTTAGTGAATTGCATACTCTTATCAAAAATGTAGATACTTATTATAAAGAATATGAACCTACAAAAGCAACGCGTGCGATTTCAGATTTTGTACAAGAAAACCTTAGTAATTGGTATGTCCGTTTAAGTAGAAGAAGATTTTGGAAAGGGGATTATCAGGTAAATAAAGTATCAGCATATCAGACTCTATACACCTGTATGTTGACTGTTGCTAAATTAGGAGCTCCGGTAGCACCATTTTTTATGGATCGGTTGTATAAAGATTTAGTAATTAACACAGAAAAAGAAGCTTTTGAAAGTGTACATCTCGCTCGTTTTCCAGAACATAATGAAGCTTTTGTTGACAAAGCTTTAGAACATAAGATGCAAAAAGCTCAAGCAATATCGTCTTTAACGCTGTCATTACGGCAAAAAGAAAAGATCAAAGTGCGTCAACCGCTACAGCGCATTATGATTCCAGTTTTAAACGAGGTCGAAAAAGCAGAAATATTAGAGATATCAGAACTTATCAAAAGTGAAGTTAATATAAAAGAGATTCAGATTATTGATGAAGACTCTGATATATTGGTAAAACAAATTAAACCCAATTTTAAGACTTTAGGTCCGCGATTTGGTAAAGACATGGGGTTGATTTCTAGTAAGATACAAGGTTTTAGTCAAAAAGACATCAAAGATCTTGAACAAACAGGAAATTTTACTGTGGAGATTAACAATAAAAACGTTAATTTAGGTATAGAGGATGTGGAAATTAATTCTCAGGATATAGAAGGTTGGTTAGTAGCTCATTCAGGAGCTCTAACTGTGGCTTTAGATGTTACTATTACACCAGAATTGAAAAAAGAAGGTATAGCAAGAGAGCTTGTTAATAGGATTCAGAATATCCGTAAAGAAACTGGATTAGAAGTAACAGATAAAATAGAAATTGTTTTCCAAGAAAACAAAATCATACAAGAGGCTATAGCGACCAACGAGGTATATATCAAAAATGAAACTTTAACTGAAACAATTGATTTTGCGACTGAAATAATAAACGGTACTGAAATTACGTTTGATGACATTGCAACTCAGTTGTCAATTAAAAAACATTAAAAATGGGAGAAGATATTAAATTAAGGTACAGCGATGCTGATTTAGGAAAATTTAAGGAAATTATTCTTGATAAAATGGAGAAGGCTAAAAAAGACTTAGAATTACTTCAGAGTGCATATAAAAATGATGGCAATAATGGTACTGATGATACCTCTCCAACATTTAAAGCTTTTGAGGAAGGAAGTGAGACCATGTCTAAAGAGGCAAACACACAATTAGCAATAAGGCAAGAGAAATTTGTAAGGGATTTAAAAAATGCTTTGTTACGGATAGAAAATAAAACCTACGGTATTTGTCGTGTAACAGGTAAATTAATTAATCCAGAACGATTAAAATTGGTTCCTCATGCCACTTTGAGCATAGAAGCAAAGAATATGCAAGGTTAATTACTACAATACGAAAAGGATTTTAAAAAACGCACCTTATCATTGATAAGGTGCGTTTTTTTGTTTTGTAAACCGATCTGTGAATCAAGTATAGATACGGGTCACATAAAAAAGTTGGGGAGAATCCTTAAGTTTGCATAAAAAATGGAATGAATTTTTCAATAATTTCTTCAATTTTGCCAGAAGGACTATTAACTCATTTTGATATTGTTGATTTTAAAGAATTGGGCAATTTACAAACTAAGCAAGACTGTTTTTATATCTATTTAGATGAGAAAAACATAATCCCCAAAGAATATAGGTCTTTTGAATATGAGTCCAAAGGTTTTTATGACAGGAAACAAATACAAGACTTTCCCATAAGAGGTAAAGCAGTTTATTTATGTATAAGAAGGCGAAGGTGGCGTAATAAGGTCGACAAATCAAAAGAAGTAAAAAGTGATTATTCTATTATAGCTGAGGGTTCAAAATTAACCATTGAACTTTCAGATTTTTTAAAAGATACAGGTAGAGACTCGAGAAGATACAATAAGTAAAATATCTAGTTATTACGGTGTTAAAGCCAATTTGTTGCAACGCCATTATAAGAAAAAAATCAGTGGTTTTAAAGACTGGGAACAGTTAAGTCACTCCGAAGATTATTTAATTTATCCTGAAAACATTGGAGAACATTTAAGCATCGACGAAGTGAGTCTGTCTAAAGGAGAACTCTATACCTTTGTCACCAACAAAAATGGAAGAGGAAAGAAAAAAACATTAGTAGCCTCTATAAAGGGCACAAAAAGTCAAGATATTATTGGTGTTTTAAACAAAATTCCATTAGATAAAAGAAAATTGGTAAAGGAAATAACCCTTGATATGGCAAACAATATGCAATTGGCTTCAAAAATGTGTTTCCCTGAATGTTACTTGGTTACAGATCGTTTCCACGTTGTAAAACTAATAATGGAAGCCCTGCAACATTTAAGAATAAAATACAGGTGGGAGGAAATAGAAAAAGAGAATCAAGCAATCAAAATTGCAAAAGAACAAGGGTTAAAATACATTCCATTTAGTTTTGATAATGAGGATTCTCCCAAGCAATTATTAGCAAGAAGCCGTTATATTATTGCTAAAAAACCTAACCAATGGACAGAAAACCAAAAGATAAGAGCTGAATTATTATTTAAGAAGTATCCCCTTTTATATCAGGCATACAAGCACACCCTTGAGTTTAGAAACATATATGAAGAAACCTCTAGAGAAATAGCAAAAGAAAAAATAATAAACTGGATGCAAAAAACAAAGCTTCTAAATATGACAGTCTTTAATACCGTGGTTAACAGTTTAAATTATCACTTAGAAACTATTTTGAATTTCTTTATAAAAAGACATACAAATGCAAATGCAGAATCTTTTAACTCCAAGATAAAGTTGTTTAGAGCAAACTTAAGAGGGGTAGTTGATGTGAAATTTTTTCTCTTTAGAATGGAAAAACTTTTTGCCTAATCCCCAGAATATTTATGTGAGCCATAGATACTCTCCTGTTTATCTTTGTCTAGAAACAGATAAAAAAGAATGTTTTATCGTGCTAAATTTATGTAGAGAGGAGGGGATTTAATCTATTATTATACAAACAATCCCAGTTTCAGTAATTAATTACTGAAACTGGGATTGTTTGTATAAGTTAATTTTATGCAAATATATCCAAGTATATATTAGTTAAGATATATTTAGCTAAGAAGAAATCTTATTGGAATAAACTGTTTAAGATACTTTCAACTTCAACATCCTGATTTTCTCTTAATTCTATTTTTAGTTTTAAAAGTTTAGATTGAAAACTTTCTAATACACGTTCTGCATTCATTTTGTCTAATCTAATTACCTTACCATTAGCTGTTAACAGATTGTAATAAAAATGTTGTTTTTCTTCTGGCTTAGATTTGTCTAGCTTCTTTTCGACAGAAACAGTACCCTTACCTGTTGTAATTGATATCACATTTCCTTGCGCAACTACTTTGTCGGTTTCTTTATTTAGTTCTTTAGCAAGGTGATATACTTGTTTTTGAACTTCATCTAGGGTTGTCCATTCTTCTTGTGCTTGAGATACTAATCCTATACCAAGCAAAAACAAAAGTAGAAATAATTTTTTCATAATATTTGGGTGTTATATAAATTAAAATATCAAAACTTCGTATTTGACTTCACGTATTCCTAACGGAATAAAAATTAATTTAGTATCAAAATTTTAAAAAAATCAAGATATAACTTAATCTGTAAAAACCAAAAAGTGTGCCATAAATATAGACTTTTGACAAGTGAAGCCTTTGATATAGTTAATAATAGCAAGTTAAGAATTAAATATCGACCTCTATTAATTTAAAAGAAATCTTGTGCTTACAAGTAGATATAAAACGTAATTAGTTCTAAATTTATCTACACTAACACATTTGTTTTTTTGGATGAAAATTACATTTAGAAAGGGTGATATATCATTAAATAAACGAACTTTTACATACTGATTAGATACTGTATTCAAAAAAACAGGAAACCAATTAAACAACTAACCTCGAAAAAGATTTAACGATGAAACACTTATATTTGAAATCGAATTTAGAGCAGTTAAGACCGGAAAACATTTTCTTATATATGCTAGAATATTATAATTACATAAAATCACTTCACTTAATTTTTGTGATAACTTGGTTTGCAGGGTTGTTTTATATACCAAGATTGTTTGTATATCAAATTGAGGCTTTTCAAAAACGATCTCCAGATAAAGAAATATTAGGGGAGCAGTTAAAACTGATGGCAAAAAGACTTTGGTACATTATTACTTGGCCATCTGCTATATTAGCTACACTTTTTGCGATTTGGCTTTTAATTTTAATTCCCTCTTGGCTGCAGCAATCATGGATGCATGTAAAATTAGGGTTTGTGATTTTGCTTTTTGCGTATCATCTAAAATCACATCAGATATATAAACAGCTTCAAAAGGATGTGGTAAAGTGGTCCTCTGGTCAAATGCGTATATGGAATGAGGGCTCTACGATTATTTTGTTTTCAGTAGTTTTTTTAGTCATTGTCAAAGATGCTGTTAATTGGGTATATGGAGTAGTCGGTATTATTTTATTATCGGTTTTTCTGATGTTGGGGATTAAATTATATAAAAGAATTCGTGCTAAAAACCCAGATGCATAATTCCCGTTGATTATGAGTTTGTTCCCTGTTATATACACCACTAAATCTAATCAGAAAATATTGATTAGAGAAGCGGTTTCTGATGATGCTGAGAAATTGTTACGACTAAAAATGGATTATCTAAAGAGTACGAAAACATTTCCTTTATTTGAATTTTGAATATGAACGAAATATGGAAGAGGAAAAGGGGTTGATTGAAAAGTATAATTCAGAAAAAAATAGCGTTTTACTCATCGCCATATATGACAGTACTATAATTGGAAATATTGATTTAACAGGTAGTTCTCGAAGAAAAACACAACATACAGGCATGATCGGCATGGGTATTCATGAAGGCTATAGAAATCAAGGAGTTGGGGCTTTTTTAATTCAAAGCACATTGAATTGGGCAAGAAAAAATGAATTTTTAAAAATTATCTGGTTAGAAGTTTATGAGTCCAATAGTTCTGGGATTGCACTATATAAAAAAATAGGATTTATTGAAGCGGGTTTAATTCCCAATTTCTTTTTAGAAAAGGATAAATATATAGATAAGATCACGATGTTTTTAAAGATATAATGCGACAAGATCTTACATAACTAATTACCAACTCATCACTTTTATGTATCTTCGCATAATTTTCTAATCGAGAATCGTAACAACTCTATGATCAAATCCATGACAGGTTATGGGAAATCTATTTTACAGCTTCCCACAAAAAAAATAACTATTGAAGTAAAATCTTTAAATAGTAAAAGTCTAGATATTAATGCTAGAATTCCATCTCAGTATCGCGAAAAAGAATTGGAAATGCGTAATATAATCGCCAAAACTTTAGAAAGAGGCAAGGTTGATTTTAGTCTATACGTAGAAATCACAGGAGAAGAGACATCTACTCAGATCAATCAGGCGGTTGTAAAAGATTATATGAATCAATTAGAGACTATTTATGATGGTGATAATACATTAGAAATAATTAAAATGGCTGTTCGTATGCCAGATGCTTTAAAAACTGTGCGTACCGAAATTAACGAAACAGAGTTTATCGCAATAAGAAACACATTAAACGAAGCTTTGGTTTCTATAGAAAATTATAGAATTGACGAAGGAAAAGTATTAGAAAATGATTTTAACAATCGCATCACTATTATTGGTGATTTACTAGAAAAAGTAATCCAAATCGATTCTGATCGTATTGATGGAGTAAAAGAACGATTGCGTAAAGCTGTTTCTGAACTGAAAGAAGCCGTAGACGAAAATCGTTTTGAACAAGAATTGATTTACTATTTAGAGAAATTTGATATTACAGAAGAAAAAGTTAGATTATCTAATCACCTTGATTATTTTATTACTACAGTAAATTCTACAGGGTCTAATGGTAAAAAACTTGGGTTTATAACTCAAGAAATAGGACGCGAAATTAACACAATTGGCAGTAAATCCAACCATGCGCCTATGCAACAAGTAGTTGTGCAAATGAAAGATGAATTAGAGAAAATAAAAGAACAATTGCTAAATATTTTATAGAGATAGCGAATATTAAGTTAGCAAAAAACGATAGTCATAAAATTGTATTGAAATGAAGGAAGGAAAACTTATTGTTCTTTCGGCACCATCAGGTAGTGGAAAAACCACTTTGGTTAAATATTTACTACATCAAGAAGAGTTAAATTTAGACTTTTCTATATCTGCAGCATCCAGACAACCTCGAGGAGGAGAGGTTCATGGGAAAGATTATTATTTTTTATCTCTTAGGGAGTTTAAAGATAAAATAAAAGCCGATGAATTTTTAGAGTGGGAAGAGGTGTATCGAGATAACTTTTATGGCACATTAAAGAGTGAGGTTATTCGTATATGGGAGCAAGGAAAGCATGTGATTTTTGATATCGATGTTGTAGGTGGACTAGACATAAAAAGAATCTACCCGAGTCGTACTTTGGCAATTTTTGTAAAACCACCAAGTATAGAAGAGTTAAAGATTCGGTTGAAAAAGCGCAAAACAGAAACAGAGGATAAAATTAATATGCGAGTAGCCAAAGCCTCTACAGAATTGGCAACAGCCCCTCAGTTTGATGCTATAATTACTAATGATGATTTAGAGAAAGCTAAAATGGAGGTTTATCAATTAACAAAGAAATTTATTTTAGGATAATTAGAACATGAATTATAGTATTAGCGAATAAAATACTGGTTTTTTATGAAAAAAGTTGGATTATATTTTGGAACATTTAACCCCATTCATATTGGTCATTTGATTATCGCTAATCATATAGCTGAATATTCTGATTTAGACGAAATATGGGTTGTAGTTACTCCTCATAATCCATTTAAAAAGAAAAAATCTTTATTAGAAAACCATCATCGTTATGAGATGGTTTACCGAGCAACTGAGGCTTATCCTAAATTAAAACCAAGTGATATAGAGTATAACTTGCCGCAACCAAATTATACTGTAAACACGCTTGCTTACCTCCGAGAAAAACATCCAGATTATGAATTTAATCTTATTATGGGAGAGGATAATCTTATGAATTTTCATAAGTGGAAAAATCACCAAATTATTCTTGATAATCATCATATCTATGTGTATCCACGTGTTATATCAGATAATATTGGGTCTCAATTCGAAAATCACCCAAAAATTAATCTTATAAATGCGCCAATTATAGAAATATCTTCTACATTTATTCGTAAAGCTGTCGCAGAAAATAAAAACATCAAACCACTATTACCAGCAGTGGTTTGGGATTATATGGACCAAATGAATTTTTATAGATAATACCATTTTCTTATGAATTTACCGCAACAAAACATTCTTTTTACCTATCTGCTGCTAGATGAATTAAACCGTGGCGATGCTATGCTTGATTTTTCGGGTCACATAAAAAAGTTGGGGAGAATCCTTAAGTTTGCATAAAAAATGGAATGAATTTTTCAATAATTTCTTCAATTTTGCCAGAAGGACTATTAACTCATTTTGATATTGTTGATTTTAAAGAATTGGGCAATTTACAAACTAAGCAAGACTGTTTTTATATCTATTTAGATGAGAAAAACATAATCCCCAAAGAAGATAGGTCTTTTGAATATGAGTCCAAAGGTTTTTATGACAGGAAACAAATACAAGACTTTCCCATAAGAGGTAAAGCAGTTTATTTATGTATAAGAAGGCGAAGGTGGTGTAATAAGGTCGACAAATCAAAAGAAGTAAAAAGTGATTATTCGTAACTATTCACCCATAACAGGTGAGAAAGGATTTTTTTCAAATGCTTTCTGAATATTTTCAAGTACGTTTTTCTTATTTTTTTTGATTGTGGAAATGTACCCTCTAATTCTAGCAAAGTATTGCGCATGTTTTGTCGACCTAAAATACCCTGATACTTTTTGTTT
>CAVYIL010000079.1:0-3123 GCA_963768325.1 uncultured Flavobacteriaceae bacterium
CGTTTCTATCCCTTCAGACATATTACTTCTTTTTTAGGAACTAACAACGGCTCAAAAGTACCGTCACGATCCCGAGGAACAGAAATAGAAATCTCTCCGTTTTCCGTTTTTAAATGTTTCTTAATGTATCCATTGCGATAATTACCGTCTTGGCTAGAAACATGCTTATTCCGATCTAAATGATCTGTAATTTCTCCTTGAAGGATTTTTTCGACTCCTCGTTTAAATAAATCCTTCATGAAATCTTTAAACTCTTCTCCATTCCTAATTTGATCTAGAAATTGGTCTGTGATCTCTTGCTTGTTTTCCATTTTTTTAAGTGTTTACTCAGATGTTATTGTTGAACTGGAAATAACTTTATTAACGGGCTAAAGCCCTAAAAGTTATTTCCAGTTCAACAATATAAAAACATCATCAATTAATATTTATTGATTTTTGAGATACTGCCGAGAACGTAAAGACAGAAACTAATATGTTATACATTCAAGATATAAATGAATTGAATTCTAAAAGGTTTGAAGTAGTAGCTGTCAAGTTTCACAACGTTGTTGATGAAAGTTGATTATATTTATTTTGTAAATCTAGTATTTTATTTTTAAACTCATCGGGGGTTATTTTAAAAAGTTCTGGTTCAATTTGATACCATTTTTCAATGGCCTGAAACGGAGTTTTCACGTCTAGTTCTTTCCTTAAGGAATCGTGTCTTCTATAAATGTTATAAAAGCAAAGAAAATTTATCATATCAGTTTCCATTTCATATTTATTTTGATATTGAACCTGTTTAAACTTTTAAGATAAACACCTGATAATTAATTAGTTACTGTTTTAGTTGAGATTTGCAAGTAACTAGTTATTAGTTAATTACAAAAAAGTTTAAACGAGTTCATTTTGTTTTTAATATGTATCCGTCCGACAAAGTACATATTTTTTTTCTTGATCTACAGTTTTAGTTTTGCCATAAAAAATATTCAGTATGTCAAAAGAAACAAACGCCTCGAAGATGGAGAAATTAGTAAAAGGCTTATCTATTATCTGGTCAAAGCCAAAAAGCTTTTGCTGCAGCCCATGGAGTATCGGAAAACAAGATGTATTACTGGATTAAAAAGCTATCCAACACTAATTCCTCTACATCAAAGAAGGAAAGTTCTAAAACCGATTTCGTACCTATCTCGGTTACCCCTATAGATATTCCAAAAGGAGTTATAGTGATACGATGTATTTCAGGTGTTGAAATTGAAATTCCTGTATAGATGTTTGGGTTAACGATTTCAAACTGTTTTCAGCTATATTGTAATGCTTGCGACATGCGCAAAAGTTTGTGTGCCATGAACATTGTTAGTTAAATCTAGCAAAGATGCTATATAAAAGATGAGGGTTTTGGTTCCTCGAAGTCTGCTGACAGAAGTCGGCTTCAAACCGGTGTATGCGGCATAAGTTAAGAGCTGTTGTCGTGAGCGATACATTTAAAAGTCTGTACAAAACAGGCAGGTGACTGTACAAGAGACGAATAATATGAATTACCTATGAGGTGTCGAAACCGCAAAATTGATGTCAAAACCAGATTCCAAGCTTTAATCTGGGATAAGTCTAAGAGGCGTTCTGTTTACTGCTTAGGCGGCATCCGGCATAGAGGTAGTGTGACTTGTATGGAGGCTTTTATATGGAACATGGGAACCTGTCGTTTGGATGCTAAGGGAAAATCAAGGAGTGATACCCTGCAAGAGTGAAAGTACCAAAGTAAAGCACAGGGGCGGATTGACTGGTAGTAGTAATGAAGTTGTTGTAATGACAATGGAGCGAAGCGGTCAAATCATTCAACTAAATGTATTAATCAACCAAATTTATTTGGGAGGAATTTATGCAAGAGGTAAAGTCATTTAAAATTTCCAAACACCTTATTTGGCAGGCTTGGCTTAAAGTGAAGTCGAACCAAGGAGGTTGTGGAGTTGATGGTGTCCAAATTTCAGATTTTGAAAAAGATTAAAGAAGAATCTGTATAAAATATGGAATCGCATGTCTATCAGGGAGCTATTTTCCATCAGCTGTAAGACAGGTATTAATACCAAAGCCTGATGGAGGAGATCGACCTTTAGGAATTCCTACAGTATCAGATAGAGTTGCTCAAATGGCAGCAGTACTGGTGCTAAACCCTATTTTAGAACCGTGTTTTCATAAAAATTCTTATGGTTATCGCCCTAATAAATCTGCACATCAGGCAATCAATGTTGCTCGACAGAGGTGTTGGAAACACGATTGGGTGTTAGATGTTGATATCAAGAAATTCTTTGATACAATCGACCATGAATTACTAATGAAAGCAATCAGAAGGCATACAACAAATAAGTGGATTCTTTTATACATAGAAAGATGGCTTGTTGTTCCTTATGAGCTTTCTGGTAAGAAGGTTCTTAGAGAAAAAGGGATACCTCAAGGTTCAGTTATAGGTCCTGTGTTATCGAATTTGTTTATGCATTATTGTTTTGACAAATGGATTGAGATAACGCATCCCAAAGTCCTTTTTGAGCGATATGCAGATGACGTTGTTTGTCACTGTAATTCTCAAGAGGAAGCTCAACGGTTAAAAGAATCGTTACTAAAACGCTTAGAAAGTTGCAAACTGGAATTAAATGAGGAGAAAACGAAAATTACGTATTGTAAAGATAGTAATCGAAAAGAAGATCATGACCAAATAGCTTTTGACTTTCTTGGATTTACTTTTCGATCAAGAAAAGCGCAAAACAAACGGGGTCAGGTTTTCACAAGTTTTATTCCTGCCATAAGCAATAAAGCTAAAAAGCGAATAACGAGAGAAATCAGAAGTTGGTGGAAGACTAGTAGAACGGATAAAAGCCTAGAAGAGTTGGCAGAGTGGTATAATCCCAGATTACAAGGTTGGATTAACTACTACAGTAAATTCTATAAATCTGCTTTATATTCTGTTTTCCATTCCCTCAATCGAAGGTTAGCTAAATGGGTTACAAAGAAATTTAAAAGATATCGAAGGCACAAAAGGAGAGGGATGCACCTATTGGGCAAAATTGCTCAGAAGAATCCTCAAATTTTTGTGCATTGGCAATTTGGAGTACTTCCATCGATGGAAGACAACAAATGAGAAAGCACTTT
>CAVYIL010000080.1:0-9499 GCA_963768325.1 uncultured Flavobacteriaceae bacterium
AGACCTTAAACTTAAAATTTGCAACAGAGCCATTTCCTGAAACTAAATTGGAAAGATTACAGGGGGAAATCCGTCTAGTTTAGAATCAATTTTACTTCTAGAAATAAAGATATATTCTGAAAAATTATAAAAAATAGTATCCTAAAATAATATTTGCAACAGAGCCTAGATTATCAATAGATTGAGTTGATGCGGCGGATTTCGTAGCTATAGTTGCCATACCTCAAAATAGGGTGTTTGACTTTTCAGACACCCTATTTTCTATACTATTAAGGAATTATGTGTTAGTTTTTTTATGACTAAAATAAATTATAAACGAGTCCAACCTGTATTCCAAGTGTCATCAATTTTTAAAGCGCCTACAAAATTAGCTGGAGTAAAGAATGGATCTATTAAAGATGGGTCTATATTTTCAGTGTTCTCATTTGCTTTTGTGTATTGATAGCTACCAGTATATCCTGTAATTTTAAAATCACTTGGTATTTTTTTGCCAGTATTGTTGAATGGCTCTTTAGATCCTTCTTTGGTATAATTATAAAAAACAGAAAAATCTGCTAAATCAACTGTAGCAACATTATCATGATCTAGATCAAAAGAGTTAATGTTATCAATTATTGAATTTTTTACTATTATTTCATTATTATTTAAATTGATAAGTGTTTGATCATCATCAATTTCAATTCCATTACCGGAGAAAGCTTTAATTATGGAGTTGTACATGCTAACCTTAGTACCGGCTCTAAATTCTACGCCTTTATTTTTTCCATCACCATCTTCAGCTCCTATAAGTGTGATATTAGATAATGTAGGATTAGAAAAAGGAAGCGCATCTGGTTTAGAGGATAGATTATCGCCCTCTATACCTTTATCACCACCAGCAGTAGTTTGTTGCGCAATCCAAAATTGCCCTTTTCCTACCCATCCATCTGTCCAGTCGAAAGAATCATCTCCTGCGCCAGTAGCTATTGCATATTTTAGGTTTACTGTACCACCAAAAAACTCAAAACCATCATCATTACCATTAAAAGTTTGGATATATTCTAAAGTAGTACCGTTACCAACCCCATATAAAGAAAGACCGTTATATTCGGATTCATCATTTATTTTACCTCCAGTATATTCTAATCGTACATATCGTAATATACCAGAATTATCTGTAGGATTATTACCGCCATACGTTAGATTTGCTACTTCAGCGGTAGCTGTTTTTCCTCTGTTTATAGGTGCATTTCCAGCTATTATTAATCCTCCCCAATCTCCAGGATTTGGAGTAGTTTTATTAGATGTAAATATAATAGGATTATCGGCTGTACCTTCTGCCATTATTTTTGCACCTTGCTCTATTGCTAAATAAGAGTACACTCCTCCGATATCACCAGCTAATATTTTTGTGCCCGCTTCTATTGTTAATGTAACTCCATTAACTACAGAAACTCCACCTCTTAATTCATAAGTGTTATTTGCAGATAGTGTTGAGTCTTTTGTAATATCACCTTCTAAGAGAATCGTTTCAGTAGATTTACCACCACCTTGATTAATAGTAATATCCCCTATGTTATCTTCTTGTACCGTACAATTGTTGCATAATAGAACAACTCCTATTAATGTTGCAATTAGTAAATAATTTTTTGTTTTCATTTTTTATTTAGATTTAATGGGTTTTCTATTCGTATTAAAGCTTGAAGGTTACACCTAGGCTTAAGTTTATGCCATTATCAAACTTATATGTTATATACTTTTGTTCTATATCTTCTTGATCTTGGTATCTTTCGATGAATGGATTTAATAGATTTTTAGCTTTAAAGTTGATTTCTATATTTTTTCCAATTTTATCTTTGCAACTAAAGTTTAATAGACCAAACCCTTTTTCGAAAATATCTCCAACACCATTTCCTCCAACAGAGTATATTCTATTACCAAATAAATTGAAATCAAGAGCTGTAGTAAAGTTGTGGTTTTCTGTCTTTTTATTAAAAGAGATATCTGTATTTATCAAATAGGGAGAGGCTCCTTGTAATTGTCTTTTTACATGAGTAGGAGCAATGTTTGACCCATTAAAGGTGGTTATATTTGGGTCGATTTCTACTTGCGAATGCATTACGGTAGCATTAACACCAAAATTAAAATCATTTAAAAACGATTCAGCTAATTGAAAAAGATTACCTAAGTTTTTTCGATATTCTAATTCTGCTCCATAGATTAATGCTTTATCCGAATTGATGAATGTATTGACATTAGATGCTGAGGCTACATATACTTTTTCTATTGGATTTTTTATGTATTTACTAAATAGAGTAATTGCCATTAATTCTCCACTTTGCTCTGGGAAATACTCCCATTTGAAGTCTATATTATAATTATCAGAATTGGTTACAGTTGGATTTCCTAAAGTTGCTTCTGTTACATCTTCATCAAGAAAAGGAGCTACCTCAGTAAATTTAGGTAAGGTTACGGTTTTGCTTGTAGCAAAACGTAGGTTAGATTGCTCACTGATTTCATATTTCAGACTCATACTAGGAAGGATAAAAGTTTTATCCATTTTTTCATTTCTAAACGGAGATGTTTCTAAATCTTGCTGCTCTCTATAAAATATGTTTTGTTTAAACAATTCAGTTCTAACGCCTCCAATTAAGATTAATTTAGAAGTCAGTTTTAATTGTAGATCTATAAAACCAGCAATAGTCAATAAGTCAGCTTCATATTTTCGGGTAGGATTAAGGTTTTCTAAAACTACATAGTCCTGATTAAGAAAGTTTGTTTCATTTAATAGAGCATCTGGGTTATTAAATTCCACATTTTGATTAACAAGATTATTTAAGTTATAGTTTAACTGATTGGATTCAAATTTTCTGTTTTTCCCTCTAAAAGACAATCCAAGAGTAAAAGTATTTTTAAATTCACCTTCTGCGTCTGTACTAAATTTTCTTGCGAATTGAAGTCTACCCGAATAATCTTCTTCATTTAATTCTTGATAAAATCTTTGATTATTTGCTAAATCTGGACTGATTCGATTACCTAAAACTAATTTATTATTTTTTAGTTCTGTAAATACTAGTTGACGTCTATCTGGGATTAAGCCATGTGCTTTATTATATGCAAACCCCCAATTTAATGTATTTTTATCTTCATGGATTTTGTGCTTACCAATTAGTTGTTGCGTAAACAGGTTGTTTTGTTCATATGTTCCTCTTCTTAAACGAATGCCTACGTCTGTATCTTCACTGCTTTCTCCTTTTGTAAACCCTCTTAATTCATCGTTGGTATCGTTAACAAATAAAGTTATTGCTTTAATTATATTGTTATTCCATCTATATCCTATATTACCGAGTGCAGTTGTGTTAGTACTATATTGATAGCGATCTACATTTTTGAAATTACCAATACCAGTAATACTTTCTCCTTGGGAATTATATGCTGCTTGTTTTCCGTTTAATGAAGTTTTGTGAGCTTGACCAAAAGATGTTGTAAAAAGTACTTCTAATTTGCTATCCTCTCCAATGTAAATGTTTTTGCCACCTGTAATCTGTATTCCTCCATCAGGGGCATTAAATCTTTTTTTGGGGTTAAAAGAAGTATCAAAAGGATAATAATTAATATCCGTACTTTTATAGTTATAGTTAGGTATTTTTAAGAAAATAGGTACTCTTCTAGACCCATCATCAATTCCCCAATCATCATATTTTCCTCCATTAAGTATATAAAATTCATTACTAACAGCATTACTATTAATACCAGAAGTAAAGCCTATTTCCAAAAAGTCTTTTCTAGGTTTACTTTTAGTTTCAATATTAACACTTGCACCAGCAAAGTCTCCATAAATACTTGGTGTATAGGTTTTATATATTCCTAAATTACTTACAATATCAGTAGGAAAAATACGGAGATCAATAAGTTTTAATTTGGGATTTAATGAAGGAATCGGAAGATTGTTTAAATATGCATTATTATATCGGTCTCCTAATCCACGAACATATAATTTATTATTCTGCTTAGATATCCCCGTTGCTTTAGTTAATCCGGTAGCAATATCACTAACTCCTTTTTTAGATAATTCTTCAGCTCCTATTTTTTGTTGTATGGTAGTTGCGTTTTTTTGTTCTAATAATATTGCTGATTCTGATTCTCGATTGGTATGCGTTTTAATTACTACCTCATTTAAGGCTGCAACTTCTGCACCTAATGAGCCATTAACGGTAGTTATTTCGTTTGGTCTTACAATTACATCTTGTATTTCTACAACTTGATATCCTATAAAACTAAATTCAATACTATAAATACCAGGATCTACATTCTCTATATTATAGTTTCCATCAAAATCTGACGTAGTACCTTTAGAGCTTCCTTTAAGAATTATATTAGCAAAAGGTAAAGGTTGATTATTAGATTCTTTGTCGAATAAAGTTCCTGTTATAGAACCTGATTTTTGAGAGGACATTATTGTTGTAATAAGTAAAGTTACAATAGTGAAACAAACTTTCATTTATTCGTATTTAAATTCGATGTAAAGAAAGATCTTGATTGTTAATACTGTGTTATTACCGTATTAATTATGGATGATTTAAACGTTAATTGAATGTTGTTTAAAAACCTAAAACAGCGGACTTGTTATGTGAATATTAAATTCATGTTACCAATGTAAATAGCGTATTATTATATAGTTAATTTTGTTTTAAGTATCTAATTTGCGTTGGGTGCCTTAGTGGGTGTTGTGTGGTAAAATATTATTGTTGTTAAGGTTTTTTGTTGCTTTATGAAATGGGTTTTATTGAATAGGATTTCGTATTTCTACAGTAATAGTAATTCTAAAATTAAGCCATTTTCAATATGAATTTACAGTAATACAAGAATATAGGGCTCTGTTGCAAAGTTTAGTTTTTGATAAAAAGACATAAATGCTTGTTTTTAAAACCTTATTAAATAGAATATTACAAATCAAAAAAAGTCAATAAATAGACTAAAATAAAAATTTGCAACAGAGCCTACTAAAAAGGTATAAAAGGTAACCTCTTTTTCTAAATCAGAGAAGACAGTTATAATACCATCTCAGAATAGGAAAGAATTGTGGTATATCCTTTAGACTTAAAATAATCCATTTCTTGTATGGAGCCAGTTACTAATATAAAATCACCACCCCACCCTCCTAAACTTTTTATGCTTTTTGGATAATCCGGAAACAGTTGAGATTTTATCGTTGGCATTTTTATGATATCAGAAATGATTAGTTCATGAGAATTCAATAAGAAATTAAATGTATCCAGAGTCAAACAATTTAATATTTTAGCATTGATTATTTCTATAGATTTTTTTGAGGCTTCATAATCCTTTATGGATAATGATCGATAATGTCGTATGGATTCTTTACTATCCTGTTTTCGGTTTAGATGAATAAAGAAAATATTGTTTTTAAAAGGAGGGGAGAAACAAATTTTTTTAACTCTAGGAATACCGTTGTTACGATTAAATATAATTGGTTCATTATGTTGAGCGCATGCGATATCGTATCCACTACCACCAAAACTAAGTTCTAGTAATTTAAAGGCATCAATTTCTGCCCATTTCGCTATGTTGTTAATAAGGGTGGAAGAAGAACCAAGTCCCCACTTAGGATTAAACTCAAGGTTAGTTTCGATAGTATACCCTTTACTTACAAGTAGAAATTCAGGATTTAGTTTTATCGCAGAAGTTAGAATTTTTAATAAAGTTTCAATAATATTAACTTCAGCAAGCGTTTTTTTTTCTGTTATCAGATATAGGTTTTTTAGTTTGTTGTTTTCTATAACTAGCGTTGTCTGAAACCAACAATTACCCTTTTCATCAAAGCTTTTCCAATTAATATGATCTAAGTCATTGTCTTCAACAGTAAGCCATTGTCCTTTTTTTGTTGGGATAGCAATAGCATCGGTATCATCTAGTACTAAATATTCTGCTGTGATTAAAAGTTTTCCGTGACTATAGAAAGTTTTTCTCATTTTTATAAATCTATTTTCTTCAGATTAATCACTTAAGTTATCATAAATACCGAAAAGATGTTCTTGTCTAAAAAAATGCTTTTATACTAATTTCTTAGTTT
Organism: uncultured Flavobacteriaceae bacterium; assembly: GCA_963768325.1. Taxonomy (GTDB): domain Bacteria; phylum Bacteroidota; class Bacteroidia; order Flavobacteriales; family Flavobacteriaceae; genus Aquimarina. Next base: position 6,071 of record CAVYIL010000080.1, read on the forward strand.
TTCAATCTGATTAACAACTTCGCTATGTGTTGCGGTATTTGTTTTAAAATATTCTATTAAAGTTGTTTTTTCTGTATCTGTAGCATTAAATTGATTAAGAATATTCATTAGATGCATTTTCATGTGTCCCTGTTGAATTCCGGTGGTGATTAAAGAGTTTATAGCTGCAAAATTTTGAGCTAAACCAGCAACAGCCGTTATTTCCATAAGTTTACGAGAATTAGGATTGTCAAGGAGTTGAAGCGCTAACTTTACTAAAGGGTGTAATGTAGTTAACCCGCCAACAGTGCCTAAAGCTAATGGGAGTTGTATAGAAAAAGTAAAGCTATCATTTTCAATTTTAGCTTGTGTAAGACTTGTATATTTTCCATTTCTCGAAGCATAGGCATGAGCTCCGGCTTCAATCGCTCTAAAATCATTACCTGTGGCAAGTACTACAGCATCAATCCCATTCATAATACCTTTATTATGAGTCACAGCTCTAAAGGGTTCTATTTGTGCGATTTGTACAGCTCTAATGAATTTTTTAGCATATTGTTTAGAGGAAAGTTGAATAGCGTTTGGAAGATCATCAATAGGGCAAGAAACCTCTGCTTTTACGATACATTCAGGAACATAATTAGAGAGAATACTCATTATGATTTCGATCTCTTTCTCCTTGTTAGTAAAGGGTTTGTGGGTATTAGCAAGTTCTGTTAATGATTTGGCTAATTTTTCTAGGCAAGAATTAATAAAATTAGCCCCCATTGCATCTACAGTCTCAAAAGTGCAATGCAGTTGATAGTAATGATCAATATCAGCAGTTTTATTTCGTAACTCGATATCGATAATACCTCCGCCTCTTTTTTTCATGTTTTTTGAAATAGAAGCAGTAGAATTTATTAATTCTGTTTTTACACTACTAAAAAATTTTTCTAGTTTTTCTGAATCTCCAAAATAACTAAAATGTACCTGACCAACTTTTACGGTAGACAATACTTCAGCTTTAAATCCACCGCGATTTTGCCAGAATTTAGCAGCTTTGCTAGCAGCAGCTACTACAGAGCTTTCTTCTATAGCCATCGGAATGGTGTACCGTTTATCGTTAATACAAAAATTTGGTGCTATAGAAAATGGAAGATAATAATTAGATATTGTGTTTTCTGTAAATTCATCGTGTAGTTGTTGAAGTTTTTTGTCAGAATTCCAATATGTTTTTAGCAAGCTAACAGCTTCTTTATTGTTATTAAAATGATGTTCTACTAACCAATTAATTTTATCAGATTTAGAAAGTTTAGAAAACCCCGAAATTTCTGGTGCCATTTTGTATTTTTATAATGAAAGGTCAAAGATACTATTCTGTTTTGTCTTATGTAGATACATTAACAAAGTTGTTGTTTTATTAATTATTAATTAGTAAATGATGGTTAACTAGTTTAAAATAAATAGGTTATATTGGTTGGTGTTAGCGATATCAAACAAAATTTACAGATAAAATAAACCATTAGATTCTTATAAATGTTAAGAATGAAGTCTTTTTTATTAAGATTTTGACGCTATAAAAACAGAGGATTATTAATAATATGTTAAAAAAAAAGTCATCAAGTTAATGTTTTTGTTATATTTAGCGGCGATTGTTTTTTAGTATTCCATAAGTGTTAGTAAAATTTAAAAGTATGATATGAAGAGTATAAGGATTTTTATTGGATTAACATTATTTGTAGGATTAATAACATTTGCACAGGTAAAGCCTGTTGCTTTAGAAGAAATATGGGGAGGTGCTTTTAGAACAGAGGGTTATCAATCTTTGTATTCTATGAATAATGGAAAGCAATATTCGGTTTTAGAGGATAATTTATTAATGAAAACTACAAGTATTGAAGTTTATGATTATGCAACGGGTGAAAAAGCTAACACATTAATAAGTAGTTCTTTCCTTGGAGAGCTAACTTCATTTCAGGGATATTCTTTTAGTAAGGACGAAAATAAAATTTTATTAGCTTCAGAAACAGAAAAAATATATCGCCATTCTTCCCGATCGATATTTCATGTTTATGATGTAAAAGCGAAAGGTCTTTTTAAACTTAGTGATAAAAAAATTCAGGAACCAACTTTTTCTCCTGATGGAAATAAAATTGCGTATGTTTTGGATAACAATATATATGTATTGAATTTTGTTACTGGAGAGGAAGTAAATTTAACGGATGATGGTAAAAAAAATGAAATCATTAACGGTATCACAGACTGGGTATATGAGGAAGAATTTGCTTTTGTAAGAGCTTTTGAATGGAGTGCGGACAGTAATAAAGTAGCATTCATTCGTTTTGATGAAAAAGAAGTGCCAGAATTTTCTATGGATATGTATGGAACTGGGTTATATCCAAAACAAGAAGTTTTTAAATATCCCAAAGCAGGAGAAAAAAACTCTAAAGTTTCTTTGTATTTAGCGGATTTAAGTGCTATGGCGTTAGATGAAATTAAATTAGGAAATTATAAAGATTTTTACATCCCCAGAATCAAATGGACTGTAAATCCAAATATATTGAGTGTTCAGGTGCTAAATCGCCACCAAAATAACTTAGATTTAATCTTTGTAGATGCTAAAACTAAGAAACCAACGGTAATATTAAATGAGAAAGATACAGCATATATAGACATTACAGATAATCTTACTTTTTTAGAGGATAATAGTTTTATTTGGACAAGTGAGAAAGATGGATATAATCATATTTATCATTACAAAGAATCAGGGGAGTTAATTAATCAGGTCACAAAAGGTTTGTGGGAAATAACTCACTATTATGGATATGACTCTAAAAACAAGAAAATATTTTATCAAAGTGTAGAGAATGGAAGTATCAATAGAGATATTTACTCAATAACCTTGGACGGTAAAAATAAAAAGAGACTTAGCAAAAAGGAAGGTACTAATACAGCTGAATTTAGTGCGGATTTTACGTATTATATTAATGATTTTTCGAGTAGTAGTACTCCATATGAATATACTTTAAATAATGCTTCTACAGGTGAGGTGGTTAGGGAGTTAAAAGACAATAAAGTCCTAAAAGATAAATTAGCACAATATAATATAGGGACTAAGGAGTTTTCTACAATAGATGTAAATGGTGAATCACTGAATATGTGGACTATAAAACCTAAAGACTTTAATCCTTCAAAAAAATACCCTCTTTTTATGTTTCAGTATTCTGGTCCAGGTTCTCAAAAAGTAACAAACTCTTGGAATACCCCCAACGATTATTGGTATATGATGTTGGCTCAACAAGGATATATAGTTGCCTGTGTTGATGGAAGAGGTACAGGATACAAAGGAGCAAAATTTAAAAAAGTAACACAAAATGATTTAGGAAACATTGAGGTTCAGGATCAGATAGCTGTTGCTAAGAAATTAGGAGCTCTAAATTATATAGATGCTTCTCGTATTGGGATTTG
>CAVYIL010000081.1:0-5597 GCA_963768325.1 uncultured Flavobacteriaceae bacterium
AAAAACTAAGTTGACCTAAAAGGGCAGTTACAACTTAACAACTCCAAAATTCACGAAACATATTTTTACATACCCTTCCTTACACACAAAATTTTATAAGTTTACACTCAATTAATCTAGCTGGATTGTTAGAATCTTTGATATGTTTATCTTCAATCGTAAATCCTATTTTGTCTATAGATTCAAGTTTTGCTTTGCTTTCATTCGGAAAGTTATTATACTTTTCTGTTGGGATTATACTAATTAATTCAAAATCTTTATCAGTTGTTTCATGTAAATAATCGAATACCTTTCTTGGATTCTCTATTTGCCACATTCCTCTAATTCTCAAATTTGTAATTCCTAAAGGGTCAACTTGATTAACTCTTCCCAACTCTTTAGTCTCTGCAAAAACAACATCAGGAATAGTTCTTATTCCATCTGATATTGTTGTTTTTATTCTATGATAAGTTTCGTGCTTAGCTGCATAAGAGCTGCCATAAACCATCCATAAAGATTTTAAACTAGTATCTGTAGTATGTCCAACACAATAAATCAAATCCTTAACTGTCCACTCCTCACACTCTTTACAATCCTTAGTTAACATTGGACTAGTGTGTCTCAAATCAGTTTTTGGATAACTACTATTTAGCGCTAAACTAGAATTTGAACTTTGCGTTTTTTTAACCTCTATGGCATCACCTTTTTTTATCATAATATCTGGAGGATTATTTTGAGAACCTAACCAAGAAAATTTTTGATTATAAATTTGCATTTTTGTTAATTCGTCGGTTATTCTAAAAGTACCTGCAAATGCATCTTTTATATAATTTTCTAGTGCTTCTCCTATATTATTAACTCTGTTCCTACCAGAATATATATTAATAATTTCAAATTTTTTATAATTAACAATATTATATATTGCTTCTAAAATATTTGTCATACTGTTATTGACCCTTTTTCTTTTCGAGTTAATTTCGTGGTAATTGTTGTAGTTTCGTTGGCTTTTATTTGCTTTTTAATACTATTAGCTAAAAATTTAGCCAAATTAACAGGAACAGCATTTCCTACCATTTTATAACCCGCCGCAATTTTTTTGTAGTAAAAAATAAAATCATCAGGAAATGTTTGTATTCTAGCACATTCTCTTACACTTAATCTTCTGTATAAGTGTTCTTTTCCAGACCTGAACACACGAATATCTTGTTGGATAAATTCCATCTTCGGTGCTTGTGGATGAATAGGCGCATGTCTCCCGCCTGCTTGGATCGTAAAAGATTGTTCACCCCAACTTCTTACACGATTTCTTGACATATAAATTGTTGAAAAACCACCAATCATATACTCGTGATTTGGAAAAACACAATTTTTACCATTTGTATTATTATATTCTAAAGCAGGTAACGCCCCATCTTTTAAATCATAAATTGTAGATTTCAAAGTCATTTTTGGAAAAATTTCTGTTGGAAATTGGTACTTAAAATTTAGATCTTTTCTAATTCCAATAAAAAATACTCTTTTTCGATCTTGTGGAACATTATAATCAGATGCGTTTAGCATCTTAAAAGAAAGTTCATAACCAATTCCTGCATTTCTAAACAACTCTTTAATGCCCTCTAATGCTTTTATATGCTTAGAAATAAGCATTCCACTTACGTTTTCTGCTAAAAAAAACTTAGGTTGTTTTGCTTCTAATATTCTAATAAAATCATAGAATAATTGACCTCTTTTGTCTTTAATTCCTCTTGCGGCTCCAGCTTCACTCCAACTTTGACAAGGTGGGCCTCCTATTATTCCGTCACAATCTGGCACTTCATCAACAGAGATATTTACTATACTTCTTTTGTCTAATATGGTATTAGGGTGATTTTTCCCATAGGTTTCCCATATCTCTTTATCGTATTCGTTAGCCCAAATAATTTTGAAACCAGCTTTTTGAAATCCTAAATCAAGCCCTCCAGCTCCAGCAAAAAATGATACTATTTTCATGTAGCTTTTATATTTTTGAAGTTTTTGTTTAATACCCTAGGTATTCTGCCTTTTCTTCTGCAACTTTTATAAGTTACCTGAGAGCAATTCGTTTTATAGATTTGTTTTACCAGTTGACCCCACCCATATTCGCTTATATAATTCATTTAAATCTAAGCCGAATATCCATACCTATTTTTAGGAAGTTGGTTTTTGACAAATTTATGAATTTTAATAGCCCATCTAACTCAGATACTCGAAAATTAAAAACTTTATTTTATAAAATACTGATTATGAAAACACTAAATAGATTGTATTTTTCAAGACATATAACTAAGATAAATTCATAGTCATGTACCTTAACAAAAATACAACCTACATATATTCATTTATAAATCAAGTAGTTAAACCACACCGTTTTCCTTATAAATTTACTGTAAAAGAAAATACATTATTTTTTTATATGCGATATAAAAATTAAACATAACATTGATACGGTTTATCTTTATCTAGAAACGGATAGAAAAAAAGAATATTTTATGCGGCATGACTAAAATTTTTACTTTTGACCATCCATTACTAAAGGCTCATAAAAATATCGAGAAGTGTATTTTATATAAAATCACAAACAAATATTCTTTACACAATATAACACCTATAATATCAACAAAACTTAACCCTGTTAGCATATGCTAACAGGGTTATTATATCAATATTTAACATTACTATACTAACACTTATTTTTTATCTCCATTCTATAGCAGAATTATATCGCTATGTTTTGCACTAATCGTAATCACTTTATCCGTATTACGAGTTTTCTGGAATCCATTTATAAAGACATTACCAAAATTCTTTCTAACATTTTTATCTATAGTTTTAGGTAGTACAATCCTGCTTTGTGCTCCACTATATGTAAAATTAAAAGGTGCCTCTGGTAGTTTTAGTTTAAAATCACTATTCTCTACTGCTAAATCTAATGAGGAAAAAGAATCTCCAAGGCTAGCAATAGTAATTGCTCCAAAACTCCCCACTATCGCTCCATTTTTATTTAATTCTTGAATAAAAATATTACTAGAATCCGCATTAATCCTTAAATTTTTGGCATTTTGTATTTTACAATTCTTCACATAATTCACTACCAATCGTCCATCATTCCAATGATTTACAGAAACAGGAGCATATGACGATTTAATATAAGTCTCTGCTCCATTAATACTATTGGCGACTAACCTAGTGTGAGTTAAAGAAGCAATTATATTATTAGTGTGTTCGGCTAGCTGTACATCTCCATGGCGAACTGTTAATTTTAACATAGCCTCTTTAGGCATTTTTATTGTAAGTTTTTTATTTATGTTATTAGAAACGGTATTGCTATAACTATATCGATATACCGTAACATTAGCAGCACCCAAATTATTATCTACCTCTCTAGCAAACTCAGTAGCCCAAGCCTGCATTTGTTTCCCAAATTGATCCCTCCAATCTCCAAACTGGACATTCATTTGAGCCCCTATTTTTCTAGCATTATCCTTAAACTTCCCTGTCCAATTAGCCAATGCATATTCATAATTTTCTCCAAATTTCTCTTTAATCTGGCTCTCCCATTGTTGGATATATTTTTCTTCTCCTTTTTTGAATTTCCCGTAATCAAAATTAACTTTAGCTAGACTTTCTGATAATGCATTTGGCATTGGATTGTTAGCTATATTTTCCATAATAGGCTCTAACATATCTGCAATCATAGGACCTAATGATTTTAACTCCTGAATACCTTCTTGTACTCCTATACTAGAAATCGACACACTAGGTCTTCTTAAATTTCCAACTGTAGAATTTATGGTTATCTCCTTGCTATTTCCTTCTACATTTACTTGCCAATCATCTAATATATGTTTACTATTTTGATCGATTAAATTACCACTTTCTAAGTAAGCCTCTACAGATACATAGTTTTTGTTCCAAGTTTCGAAAACAACATTAGTATAACTAGTATTTAGATTGATCACAACATCATTATTAACCTGAAATTTTTTGATTAATTTTTCTCTTTTCTCTTGCGCAAATAGTCCTACACCACAGCATATTATTAGTAGTAGTAGTATACCATTAAGCTTGTATTTCTTTATAACCCTCATTATCAATACTTTCTAATTCTTTTAGTTTGTCTTTTAACTTATTCAGTAAATTAAGTCTCAATCTTAAATTCTCCATCATAGCCTCTACGCTTTGGATATTTGGACCTACTGTTATCAATTCTTTATTAAGACTTTGATATTCTTTATCCAGGTTAGCTAATCGCAACTTAAAACTATCTACCAAATCTCTGTTTTTATCAGTCACTGTAATTTTAGATAACCCAAATTTAATACTGGTCAAAAAATAATTTTCAGCCTTTTCATAATCAGGAGATATTTCTGCAAGAGAGGAAGTTTTATTTAAAACTACTGTTGCATTTTTTACTCCAGAATTATCAAATTCTACTACTTCATTATTAGGTTCTGAACTCTTAAAATGATTGATTGTCATAAAAGAAACCGAAAATATAACCAAAACACTAGCTGCTATCCTCAGCCAATTATAATTAAAACTTCTTTTTTGCTTAGGGAGTTCCTTTTCTAATCGCTCCATAAAACGATCAAGATGCCCATCTGCAATTTCCTCTAAAGGCATTCGTTTATCTTGCTTTAATAACTCTCTAATATCCTGTGCCATTTCTTAAATGTTTTAATTGATCTTGCAATTGTTTTTTTCCTCTATGCACTAATGTTCTAGAAGCAACAGGGGTAATACCTAATATTTCGCTAATCTCATTATGATCATATCCTTCTATTAAAAATAACATTACTGCATATTTATATTTTTCAGGTAAATTTTCAATGGCTTTCTTCACCGCATCAACTGTAACAGAATCTGATACAGACCAATCGTTTTGTTCATCAACTGTTGACATTACCTGTTCATTTATCGCCACCATATCCATTTTCTTAGCTTTTAGCATATCAATACTCTTATTAATAACTATTCTTTTTAACCAAGCTCCAAATGTTACATCTCCTGTAAATTGATGAAGCTTTGCAAAAGCTTTTATAAAAGATTCCTGCATAGCTTCTTCTGCCTCAAAAGAATCTTTCAAAAATCGTAATGCCACATAATACATGCCTTTACTATACTTTTTATATAGTTGCATTTGCGCCCTACGATCATTTGCTCTACATCGTTCTATTAGCTCGCTTTGTAACAATCTTTTGTGTTTTTTGGTTAATGATCCACCTTTCTTTTACCTAGGCTTTGATTGGTCTTCAATTATATAGACGTAATTCTATATGCTATGTTGCAAAATTAGAAATAAAAAATGTATTTACAGCCGCACAAACATTTCTATTTTTTTGATAAACAAGTATTTAATACCATTTACACATTGAATATACTGGAAAAGGTTTCTAGATATATTTGATAGCCTGTAATTGATTTAACTAATTGTCCTTCAATTTGTTCCAATAGACTATCTATTTTGGTTTCTAATATTTCTAAGGTGTCGTATATTTTCATAGCCGTTTTATCTTTCATCCATTGCCACACCTTTTCTGCAGGATTTAGTTCAGGGCAATATGGAGGAGCAATACGTAAATGCGAAAGGTAAGACATAA
>CAVYIL010000082.1:0-24475 GCA_963768325.1 uncultured Flavobacteriaceae bacterium
GACTATCCGTTACTAATACCAAGTTGTTTCTAAAGCTGCAATCATAAGTCTATCAGAAAGTTTATTTCCAAAATATCTTCGGTTGAATTTATAACAAAATTCATCTAAATAGTTTTGAAAATATTGCTGATTTATACAATTATGATGAATCCCCACAAGCACTTTTTTGGCATTACTTATTGTTCTATTCACCCAAGGAAACACTTTTTCGGATTTTGTTTTATTGGGTTCTATTACGATACTGTGATTTACTATTTTTTCTTTTAATTTAGCATATCCTTTATATCCATCCGTTAAAGCAGATGCTGTTTTATTTACTGATTTTTCAACCACTTTATTAATACTTTCTGCTTTCAAATCCTCCATCACTACCATTTTTAAATAACCTACTTTTCTGTTAGGTTTACCTTTTTTAGGTGCTTCAATACTAGGTTCGGATTCGACCATAACTAATACTTTAGCCTGCCTTTCGCTTCCTCTTCCGCGTTTATTGGGGGTAGTATCTTTATTGGTTTGCTCCGATTTTTCTTTAAGAACATCTTTATTGTCGACTCTTTCAAAAAAACCTTCATCAAATTCTATACAGCCATTTAATTCATATTTCGCTTCTCTTTTACCCATAACCCTACGAATTTTATGCATCATAAACCAAATAGGTTCATAGCGCTTGTGACCCAACATACGTTGCATTTCTAATGCAGAAAAACTCTTTTTAGAGAGTGTCATTAATTCGATACAAATCATCCAATATTGAAATGGTAATTTACTGTTTTCCATAACAGTACCTGATCGAAGACTTAAACGGGTGCCACATTTTTTACATTGAAATTTTAAATCCGTATTTCGAAAATAGTGTTCGCTATGACTGCACTTTTTACAGATAATCCCCATCTCAAGACGTTTTAACTTAAAACCTTCAATACAGGTAGATTCATCAGGATACTTTTTGAAAAATTTGAGAAGATTCATACTTTCTATTTTGAATGTAAATTGATCAAATGTATGCTTTTTTAGAAATTGGTACAAGTAACGGATGGTCATATTTTTAATTATTTACCAAAGGTGGTTAAACCGCATGTTAAAAGAGGTTAAATTTTTTGTAATATTTTAATTGTTTTTTTAGTTTTATTTTATTTAATGGGTTAAACGAGGTGATTTATTGTTTATTTGTTAAAAATACAGATTTTGTAGGTAAGCTTTTTTTGATTTATTATTTGATAGAATGGATAAAATTTATATACTGTTTTTTCCCATTTACTTTTTTAAGGGTATTATAGCTGAACAGTAAATTCTTCAATTTTTAGTTTTTTATCAATAATGTTTAATTGTAGTAATTGATTCTGAACTTTTTGGACAGTTTCTTGATTTATGTTAGATTGACTCCATTCTGTAAGTTTTAACCATTGGCGAATATCTTCTATTTTTAAGTTATATCTATGAGCTAATGTTTTATCGATACTAGGAATGTCTTTAAAGTCATAAGTTGTTGTGTTTATAATATTTATTATGGATTTAATTTGTTCTTTTTTATGATTTAAAATATCTTCTCGTGCTACAATTACAAAGCAGGGCCACGGAGTAGGACAGTCATCAATTAGTCTGAATGTTCCGTTGTCAACTAATGGTTTGGTAGTGAAGTGTTCCCACATAAAATAATCAGCATCTGCATTTGTTAATGCGTTAACAGCTCCATTAAGGTTCTTAAGTATTTCAAATTTTAGGTTAGAAGTGTCCCATCCATTATTCTTAGCATTAACATATGCCATTAAATGAGATCCAGATCCATATCTACTAATTGCAGCTTTAGTGTTTTTTAGATCTAATGGGTTTTTGAATGGTGAGTTAGCTGCAACATATATTCCCCATATAAGAGGGGATTGAATGTATGTTTGAATTATTTTAGAAGGGTTACCATCAACGATATCTTTTATAATACCTTCTGTAAGGATGATTGCCATGTCTAATTCTGAGTTTCTTAACGCTTCACACATGGCTCCTGTTCCTCCTGGATAATTTATCCAATCTAACTTTATGTCTTCTTTTAGAAATAATCCTTCTTCTATAGATAAATGCCAAGGTAGGTTAAAATGTTCAGGAACTCCTCCTATTTTTATTTTATGCATAATTTTCTATATTGTAAATAATAATTTTTTTAATGATTGTTTACACTCACTAGCTAGTATATAAATGCTGTTTATTGGTTAAATTAAGCTGTTTTTTATTATAGATAATCAAAATATTTTAGGAAGTTATATTGTTAAGTTTCTTTAGTACCGTTTAGTGTATTTATGTTTTATTCAAATATGTGGCTAATTTAAATATTTTATTATTTTATCTAATGTATATTCAATTAGTTTGTCAATTGTTTTTTGAGGATTTTTGCTAAATTCACCGGTTGATCGATTAGCTACTATGGCATTCATTGACACAGCGCGATGATCTAATAGTTTTGCAAGTCCATAAATACCAGCTGTTTCCATTTCTAGGTTTGTTATTTTGTTCTGGTTATATTCGAATGTACTTAGTTTATTATTCATGTTAGTATCTTGGGTAGGTAGTCTTAATATTCTTCCTTGAGGACCATAAAAACCAACATTGGTAACCGTAATTCCCTTTTTTGCTATTTCACTTACCATGCGGCTTGCTAATTTCTCATCACAGCGTACTACATAGGGTACTGATTTATTTTTGTCCCAATCTAGATGCTTCATAAGATTGTTTGATAATTCTGAGGATTGCACATGGGTACTGTCGTAAAAATGTAGTAGACTATCAAAACCAATTGCTAATTCTGATACGATAAAACTATCGATGTCTATTTCTGATTGTATTGCTCCCGATGTTCCTATACGAATAATATCTAGCGTAGTATGATGTTTTTTTATTTCTCTTGTTTTGAAATCTATATTGACTAATGCATCTAATTCATTGCAGACTATATCGATATTATCTGTGCCTATACCAGTGGAGATTACAGTGATTTTTTTTCCTTTATATGTGCCAGTTTGTGTGTGGAATTCCCTTTTTTGAATTGTAAATTCTATGGAATCAAAATGTTTGGTTATTTGTGGTACACGATCAGGATCTCCAACTGTTATGATGGTTGTAGCAAGATGTTCTGGTTTAAGGTTAAGATGATAAATGCTACCATCTTCATTAAGTATGAGTTCTGAATTGGCTATTGCCATAGTATAAGTTTTAAAAATTAGGAGTGCTATTTGATGATTGTTATTGAATTTTATAGAAACTTAGTAGCTAATTATCCTTCATTATGATTGACCCCATTGTGTTTGATTGCACTATGGGGTGTTTTATGGAGTGAAATATATTGGGATATTATCCTCCAACGCGTTTAACTTTGAACCCTTTTTCTTTTAAAATATCCATTATCTGGTTTCTGTAATCTCCTTGGATAATAATGCTTTCTTTTTTGTAACTGCCTCCAACACTTAGTTTTGTTTTAATTTCTTTAGTTAGGAGTTTAAAATCATCATCTGTTCCAGTATATCCTTCAAGTATGGTGGTTGGTTTTCCTTTTCGTTTTTCGTATTTACATATAATAGGATCATCTTGTATCCATATTTTGGGTTCATCATTGTTTACTGTTTCTTTATCTTCAGTAATTTTGTGATCTGGAAATAGATTTTTTAATTGATCTTGTAAATCCATGGTATTGCTTATGCTTTTATTAAACCAATTTCGACTAATCGCTGGCGTAAAAATTCTCCTGCTGTAATATCATCGTATTGTTTGGTTTTTTCTTCACTAATACACTCATTCAAACAATTAAGTTTCATATCGCTTCTAGGATGCATGAAAAAAGGAATAGAATATCTTGGTTCATTCCATTGTTCTTTTGGTGGATTTACTACCTTATGAATGGTTGATCTTAATTTATTATTGGTGTGTCTTTCTAGCATATCACCAACATTGATTACTAATTCATCTTCTTTCGGTAGCGCATCAATCCATTCCCCGTCTTTTCGTTGTACTTGTAACCCGCCAGTAGAAGCTCCCATCAATAAAGTAATAAGGTTTATATCTCCGTGAGCACCTGCACGAACTGCTCCTTTTGGTTCTTCACTAATTGGTGGATAATGTATTGGACGTAAGATACTATTACCATTATTAGCCCAGTGATCAAAATAAAACTCATCTAATCCTATATATAGAGCTAATGCTCTTAGCACATATATACCGGTTTTTTCAAGCATTCGGTAAGCTTGCATACCTGTACGATTAAAATTTTCTAATTCGTCAACCTGAACATTAGAGGGATATTGCTCTGTTAAATTAGCGTTTTCATCTGGCTCTTGTCCAAAATGCCAAAATTCTTTTAGGTCTCCTTCTTTTTTCCCTTTAGCATGTTCTTTACCAAAAGAAATATATCCTCTTTGTCCACCTAAACCTTCAATTTCATACTTCTTTTTGGTGTCTAATGGCAATGCGAAAAAGGATTTAACTTCTTTGTATAAGTTTTTTGTCAAAGTATCGTCTAAAAAGTGATTTTTTAAAGCTACAAAACCAATCTCTTCGTACGCTTTTCCTATTTCGTTAACAAATTTTTGTTTTAATAAGGGATCATTTGATAGAAAATCTGCTAGATCTACACTAGGTATATTATTCATTTAGTTTTTTAATTTAATTAAAAAACTAAAATAGTTGTAATTATATGAAATAACCAAATTGTTTTTCAAAAAAAATATTTTTTTTGCGTTATATGAGTTAATTTAATTAATTCATAGGTTACTATCTATATATCAAGGCATATTTTGCTAGAAAATAAATTATTATCCTCTAAATTAGCACCAAGCTTAATTAATTGGTATCAATAGAATAAAAGGTGTTTTGCGGAAATTATTTTAATTTTATTTATGCTTCATTCTTAATGAATTAAGCTTTTTTATTATTGTTAAATTAAAACAATCAATATTAACTGAGATGAGTTATAAAAAAGTTGATTTTCGAAATTATATCAAGATTATAATATGTCAGAAATAAAGAAGCATATCAATTTTAACAAAAAAGAAATAAACGATGAATTGTTAATTTCTTTATACCTAAAAATGCTAAAACCTAGATTGGTTGAAGAAAAAATGTTAATACTTCTTCGCCAAGGTAAAATTTCCAAATGGTTTAGTGGTATAGGACAAGAAGCAATATCTGTAGGGGTTACTTCTGCTTTAGAAAAAGATGAATATATTTTACCTATGCATAGAAATCTTGGTGTTTTTACTACTAAAGATATTCCATTGAATAGGCTTTTTAGTCAATGGCAAGGAAAGAGTAATGGGTTTACTAAAGGTAGAGAGCGTTCTTTTCATTTTGGAACACAAGAATATAAGGTTATAGGTATGATTTCTCATCTAGGACCTCAGATGGGTGTAGCTTGTGGAATTGCTTTGGCTAATTTATTAAAAAAAAATAATAAGTTAACTGCTGTGTTTACAGGAGAAGGTGGGACAAGTGAAGGGGATTTTCATGAAGCTCTTAATATAGCATCTGTATGGAGTTTGCCTGTGTTATTTTGTATAGAAAACAATGGATATGGATTATCAACTCCAACTAGTGAGCAGTATAATTGTAAGGATCTTGCAGATAGGGGTATTGGATATGGGATGGAGTCTCATGTCATTGATGGCAATAATGTTTTAGAAGTGTATAGCAAAGTAAATGAATTGGCTATAAGTGTACGAAAGAATCCTAGACCTATTTTGTTAGAATTCAAGACGTTTAGAATGCGTGGTCATGAGGAGGCTAGTGGGACTAAATATGTGCCTAATGAGTTATTGGAGCTATGGGAGGTTAAAGATCCAATAACTAATTATAAAGATTTTTTGATTGATACGGGTGTCTTTACTGTGGAAAGAGAATTAGAAAAAAGGGCTTTAATACAGTCCGAGATAGAATCACATTGGAAACAAACAGTAGAGGAGGATACTATAGAAGTAAATCTTGCAACGGAGCTTAATGATGTGTATAAAGATTTTGAGTTAGAAGTTATTGAGCCTAGTAGAAAAACAAAAGAAATAAGGTTTATCGATGCTATTTCAGATGGTTTAAGAGAGGCTATGAGGCGACATGCTGATTTAGTTATTATGGGTCAGGATATTGCTGATTATGGAGGGGTTTTTAAAATAACAGATGGTTTTGTTGATGAATTTGGTAAAGAACGTGTACGAAATACACCAATTTGTGAATCCGCTATTGTTTCTACTAGTTATGGTCTTTCTTTACAAAATATTAAATCTGTTGTAGAGATGCAGTTTGCTGATTTTGTGTCCTCAGGTTTTAATCCCATTGTTAATTTATTGGCTAAATCGAATTATCGTTGGAATCAATCTGCTGATGTAGTAATTAGGATGCCATGTGGGGCAGGAGTAGGGGCAGGACCTTTTCATAGTCAAACTAATGAAGCTTGGTTTACTAAGACACCGGGGCTTAAAGTTGTATATCCTGCATTTCCGCATGATGCTAAAGGGTTATTGACTACTGCGATCCAAGATCCTAATCCTGTATTGTTTTTTGAGCATAAAGGTTTATATAGAAACAGTAGACAAGAAGTACCTGAAGGGTATTACTCAATACCGTTTGGCAAAGCATCTTTACTTAAACAAGGAAATGAAGTAACAATTATAAGTTATGGGGCTGGGGTACATTGGGTATTAGAGGTGTTAGAGAACAACAAACAGATAGATGCTGATGTGTTAGATTTGCGCACTTTACAGCCTTTAGACTTAGAATCAATTTATAATTCTGTAAAAAAAACAGGAAAAGTAATACTTCTACAAGAGGATTCTTTATTTGGAGGTATCGCTTCAGATATTTCTGCTTTAATAACGGAGAATTGTTTTGAATTTTTAGATGCACCAATTATTCGAGTAGCGAGTTTAGAAACACCTATACCATTTGAGTCTAATTTAGAAATTCAATATCTAGCTAAAAATAGGTTTTTAGATAAGTTATTATTTCTAATAGCGTATTGATTTAGGTCTTAATTAGTGATTGTTTTTTTTGTAAAAGCACTTTGTTAATAACTTTTTAAATGTGTAACTTACTTATAATCAATGGGTGTTTTTTGCAATAATGGATTAACGGAATATTTTTACGGTTAACGAGTATTTTTAATTATACTTAAAAGTAAATCCCCTTTGTTTAATTTTGTAGGCTCATATTCTATGTCTAATTTTGACCAATTGAAGTAGATAAAAAATTAGTTTAAAATAAAATTAATGAATACTAAGGAATTGGAACATCTTCGTTCTTCAAAAATTCTTGTTACGGGGGTTGCGGGTTTTATAGGATCTAATCTTTGTGAGGCTCTATTAGATATAGGTTGTACGGTTGTGGGTATGGATAATTTTGCAACAGGACATAAGAAAAATCTTGTAGTTAGTAAGACGTATCCTAATTTTTCATTTATAGAGGGGGATATTAGAAATATTGATGATTGTCATAAAGCTTGTGAAGGAGTTGATTACGTATTGCATCAAGCTGCTTTGGGGTCTGTTCCCAGATCGATTAATGATCCTATTACTAGTAATGATGTAAATGTAGGAGGTTTTTTGAATATGTTAGTTGCCACCCGAGATGCTGGGGTAAAACGATTTATATATGCTGCTAGTTCTTCTACCTATGGGGATTCTAAAGCATTGCCCAAAGTAGAAGAAAAAATTGGTAAACCATTATCACCATATGCTATAACTAAGTATGTGAATGAATTATATGCTAATAATTTTAAATCTACTTATGATTTAGATACTATAGGTCTTCGGTATTTTAATGTTTTTGGTCGTAAACAGGATCCTAATGGGGCATATGCAGCGGTAATTCCAAAATTTGTAATGCAATTTATGAAGCATGAATCTCCTGTTATTAATGGAGATGGTTCATTCTCTAGGGATTTTACATATATCGATAACGTAATCCAGATGAATAAGAGAGCTATGGTTTCGGATACCCCTGAAGCTCTAAATACTGTTTATAATACTGCTTTTGGTGAGAGAACAAGCTTAAACGAATTGATTACTTTATTAAAGAAATATTTATCAGAATTTGATAATGAAATAATGAATATTGAAGTTGTATATGGTTCTGAGCGGAGAGGAGATGTTCCTCACTCTTTGGCTTCAATAGATAAGGCTAAAAAGCTGTTAAATTATGATCCAGAATTTGATATGAAATCTGGGTTAAAAGAGGCTGTAAAATGGTATTGGGAAAATCTATAATAGGGAAAAAATTAGAGAAATAAAATAACCAACCAATATATATAAAATGCAAAGTATTAAAATAGCCGTTATCGGCTTAGGATATGTAGGACTGCCTTTAGCAAGATTGTTTGCTACTAAATATCATGTTGTAGGATTCGATATTAATCAAAAAAGAATTAATGAGTTAAGATCTGGTATTGATTCTACTTTAGAGGTAGAAAATGATTTGTTACAATCCGTTTTGAGAACAGATACTAATTTTGAAGAAGGTTTATATTGTTCTTATGAATTAGATGATATTAAAAATTGTAATTATTATATAGTTACAGTGCCTACTCCTGTCGATAAAAATAATAGACCTGATCTTACTCCTTTATATAAATCTAGTGAAACTGTAGGAAAGGTGTTAAAAGCAGGAGATATCGTTATATATGAATCTACAGTTTATCCAGGAGTTACAGAGGAGGAATGTATTCCTGTATTAGAAAAAATTAGTGGATTAGTTTTTAATAAAGATTTTTATGCAGGATATTCTCCAGAGCGTATTAACCCAGGGGATAAATTACATACCGTAGACAAGATTCTAAAGGTTACTGCTGGTTCTACTCCAGAGATTGGTAAAAAAGTGGATTCTCTTTATGCTTCGATAATTACTGCTGGCACGCATTTGGCACCAACAATTAAAGTAGCGGAAGCAGCAAAAGTAATAGAGAATTCTCAACGGGATATAAATATTGCTTTTGTTAATGAGCTAGCTAAAATTTTTAACCTGATGGGAATTGATACAAATGATGTGCTAAAAGCTGCTGGAACGAAATGGAATTTTTTGCCATTTAAACCTGGTTTAGTTGGTGGGCATTGTATAGGGGTTGATCCTTATTATTTGGCGCAGAGAGCACAAGAATTTGGGTATCATCCTGAGATTATTTTGGCAGGACGTAGATTAAATGATAGCATGGGGCAATATGTAGCGGCAGAAGTAATTAAGTTAATGGTTAAGCATGATATTAGAATAAAAGGTGCTGAAGTATTAGTGTTAGGGATTACTTTTAAAGAAAATTGTCCTGATGTACGAAACACTAGAGCTGTTGATGTTATTAATAATCTTAAAGATTTTGGTACTGAGGTTATGATTTATGATCCTTGGGCAAGTGCTGATGAGGTAATGTATGAGTATAAGTTGCATACTATAAGTGAATTACCAAATTCCACTTTTGATGCTATTGTGTTAACAGTAGCGCATAAAGAGTACTTGGATTTAGATTTAAAATCATTATTGAAGCCAGAAGGTGTTTTGTATGATGTAAAAGGAATTCTAAAGGAAAATGTACATGGCAGATTATAATACAAAATAGAGTTTTTATTATTTTTAAAATTATAGATATTGAGTCAATTAAAAAAAGGAGCATTACTTAATTATGTTACAATTATTTTAACAAATGTTGTTGGGTTAATATTAACACCATTTATTATTAATAGCCTAGGTAAAAATGAATACGGAGTCTATACTACTGTAGGGGCTCTTGTTGGAACATTATCCTTATTAGATTTTGGACTTAATAATACTATAATACGATTTGTAGCTAAATATAAAGCTGAAAAAGACAAAAAAGGGGAGGAGAATTTCTTGGCTACTGTTCTTTTATTATATTTTATAATCTCTATAATTATTGTTTTAGTAGGACTATTTTTTTATAATCAAGTTGACTCTTATTTTACAAAAATGAGTATCGAAGAAATTAGAATTGTAAAAGAAATGTATGTTATTCTAATTATGAATTTAGCCATTAGTCTTCCAGGGGGCATATTTACTGGTATTTGTATAGGATATGAAAATTTTGTATTTCCGAAATCTTTAAATATAATTAGATATATACTTCGATCTGTCACTGTAATAGGTGTTCTATTTATAGGAGGAAAATCTATTTCATTAGTTATCATCGATACCGTTTTTAATATTTTAATAGTTATTATAACTGCTTATTATGTGTTGAAAACATTAAAAATTCGATTTAAATTACATTCATTTTCAACTCGATTTATTAAAGAGATTGCTGGATATTCTGTTTGGATTTTTATTTCCTCATTAGTGGGGATTTTTCAATGGAAGGCAGGTCATTGGGTGTTAGGTAGAATGAGTACTACTGATTCATTATCGATTTATGCAATAGGCATTACTCTAGGAACATATTATGGTACTTTTTCTTCAGCAATATCTGGTCTTTTTTTGCCTAAAGCAATACAGATGTCTGTAGGAAATGCAACAGGAGAACAACTTACGGATATGATGGTAAAAATAGGTAGGTTATCTTTTATTGTATTAGCATATATATTAGGTGCTTTTTTACTTTATGGTAAACAGTTTGTAAATCTATGGGTAGGGGAAGGGTTAGGAGAAAAAGGAAGTTATGAATCTTGGGTGATTGCATTAATAATTATGATTGCATATACTTTGCCATTAATTCAAAGTTTTGGGGTTTCTATCCTTGAAGCTAAAAATAAGACAGCTTTTAAAGCTATACTATATTTAGTTTTCTTAATCATTGGAACTATTATTGGAGCCTTGTTAGTTAAACCATATGGTGTAATAGGTATGGTAATAGGAACAGTTATAGGTTGGATGATTGTACAGAATATAATGAACTTTTATTATCATTATTCGACGAATCTTAATATACTAAGATTTTTTAAAGAAATATCTCATAAAATAATTTTAGTAATTATTGTAGTTTTAATTATAGGTTATTTTATAAATTATTTACCAGGTACCAATTGGTTAAATTTTGTTTTAAAAGGCGTTCTTTATACTTTGGTATTTAGTTTTTTAATGTACTTATTTGGTATGTTAGATTCCGAAAAAAAAATATTTACTGAAAACTTTAAAAATTTGTTGAAAAAAGTAAAAAAGAGTAAATGAAAACATTTAAACTCAATTCAATTAATTTTGAACAAAAAGGCAGAAAGATTTCCTATAACTATGTTATAGATAAGCAAATTTCTAAATATTTTAATAAAGCGAATTTATATTATGTTTTATACGATCAAGACGTAAGTAGTACTCCTCAAAGTATTGCCGTAATTCCGTTATTAGCTAACATAATGCCATTAAGTTGGTTTATAGGTTTTGATGTTTATATAGACGAAATAGATGAAACTTTTAATGAGTCACTTAAAATATTGAAGAAACAGTTTATAAAATTTTATCCCGACAAAGATATTAAAGGGGAATTAATCATTAATAAAATCGTAAATAATAAACTGACTAAAAATAATTCTTCTCTTTTATTTAGTGGAGGAGTTGATTCTTTATTAAGAAATATTGATAAGAATCCATATTTGATATCTGTACATGGTGCAGATGTGACTATTGACGATAATGTACGATGGAACGAGTTTAAAAGATTCAATAATGAAGAAGAGATATTGAAGACTTTAAAATTATTTTATATAGAATCTAATCTTAGAGAATTCTATACTTATAAAGTGGAGTTATTAGTTGAAATAGGATGGTGGGGTACTGTTCAACATGGGATGGCGCTTGTAGGAATTCTTGCTCCTCTAAGTTATAAATATAATATCACGGATATTAATATTGCTTCTTCAGCAACTGCTGAGGTGAACTATAATTGGGGTTCATCTCCTTTGATAGATGAAAATATGAAATGGGCAAATTCATTAGTTACACATGAAGGTTATCATTTACGTCGTACAGATAAAGTAGATAATATCATTGATTTTGTTACCAATTCTGGATACAATATAAAATTAAGAGTTTGTTATGCTGATGAAAGAAGTGGGTATAATTGTAATGTATGCCATAAATGCCAGCGTACAGCCTTATCTATTATTCTCCATGGCGCTAATCCTAGGGATTACGGATTAAATATACCTGATAACTTCTATGATTTAATATTTGATAATTTTGGTGAAGATTGCGTTATGACTAAAGGTATTAAATATCAATGGTCATGCATACAAGACAAAGGTAAAAAATCAAATAATTTTTTTGTGCTAAAAAATAAAGAAAAAGAAGAAATCTATATACGAAGTTTTACCAATCTTAATTTAGATGAAATAGTTAATAAAAATAAAAGTAAAGTTGATAGAAGTAGAAAAAGGAAATTTTTATTAAGACAAAATTTTCCTTTTTTATATAAATTTTATACCAAGATAATAAAGTGAACATATGAAATATGCACTATTTACATACGACGAAAATAAGCGTTTTTTTAACGTTGGAGATAATATACAAAGTTTAGCTGCTAAGCAGTTTTTACCTAAAGTTGATGTATTTCTAAATAGAGAAAAATTAGCTGATTATAAGGGAGACAAAGTCCAATTAATCATGAATGGTTGGTTTACCCATAATGTTCATAATTGGATACCTTCAGATGATATATTGCCAATATTTGTATCTTTTCATATGAATAATACAGCAGCACCTTATATGCTAAGTGAAAAAGGTATTGCTTATTTAAAAAAACATGAACCAATTGGTTGTAGAGATCAATTCACAGTAGATATATTGAAAGAAAAAGGGATTAAAGCTTTTTTCTCTGGTTGCTTAACTTTAACATTAGATTCATATAAAGTTGCTGATTCTGAAAGGGAAGATAAAATTTACATAGTAGATCCTTTATATAATTATCCTAGAGTAAAAAAGGTTTTTTATGATTTTAAGCATACAATTAGAAATATTTTAAACGGAAATATTTTCCAATTAAATAAAAATAATAGACATCTTAAAAAAATTATAAGTAAAGAGATTTTGAATTCTGCAGAGTTTATTAATCAAGAACCCCCTTCTAAGACTTATTCTGATCCTGAAAATTTTGAAATGGCAGAAAAACTTTTAATAAAATATTCTAAAGCTAAATTAGTAATTACTTCGAGAATTCATTGTGCTCTACCATGTTTAGCTCTAGGAACGCCCGTAATTTTTATTAATGGTTTTGATAGTTTTGTTGATTCTTGTCGTTTTGATGGAATTCTAGAATTATTTAATAGAATAGACGTTAATAGTAGAACTGGAGAGTTTAAAGCTAATTTTCCATTAAAAGATAAAATTACAAAAGACATTATAATTAAAAATTTAGAAAAGCATCATGATATAGCTAATTCATTGAAAGATAAGATAAAAAGTAAATTCAATTTAGAATTTATAAAGTCTAAATGAAAGTATATCTAAGTTGTTAGTTTAATGAATCGTGATTAGAATAATTTTAAATTAATAATCATCGAGCTATATCCTTCTGATGTATTTATAAATAAAAAACACTGTTTTTAAATATAAATACATTCGGATTTCAAATGTTTCTTAAAACAACAAAAGTAAGAAGTATGAAAATCTTTTATAATAAATATATGGTGATAACTTAAGGATCTATATTTTAAAAGAAGAAAAATTTAAACTGAACCTGTTTAAACTTTTAAGATAAACACCTGATAATTAATTACTGTTTTAGTTGAGATTTGCAAGTAACTAGTTATTAGTTAATTACAAAAAAGTTTAAACGAGTTCACTATAAAAATAACAATTTAGAAAAATAATATATGTCAAAATTATTATATATCACCAATCAAATATGCGGTTCTGGTGGGTTAGAACGTGTATTATCAATCAAGGTTAGTCTTTTTGTAGAAAAATTAGGTTATGAGGCACATATAATAACGCTAAATCAAGGAAATCAGTCTTTGTTTTATAATTTTAGTGACAAGATAAAATTCCATGATGTTGCTGTTCGTGGAAATATATTTAAATATTTTAATGACTATAGAAAGAATATTAAGAAAATTATAAACCAAGTAAATCCAGATATAATTTTAGTTTGTGATGATGGAATTAAAGGATTATTTGTACCCTTAATCATCGGAAAAATTTGCCCGATGATTTATGAAAGACACGCGTCCAAAAATATTGAAGTTAAAACAGATAAACTAACGGCTATTCAAAGAGTAATTAAATTTTTAAAATTTAACTTAATGGATTTAGGAGGTTCTTTTTATGATCATTTTATAGTTTTGACTAAAGGAAATTTAAAAGAATGGAAACTCAAAAATTTAAAAGTAATTCCCAACCCACTTTCTTTTTATCCCCAAGAACAAAGTTCTTTAAGTAATAAGATAGTTTTAGCAGTTGGTAAACAATGTTACTATAAAGGGTATGATCGGTTACTTAAGGCTTGGAAAATGGTTAATGAAAAATATCCTGAATGGAAACTTAAAATATATGGTAAAATAGATAAAGAAGAAGGATTAGAAAAACTTGCTAATAATTTAAAAATATCTAATTCTATAAACTTTTATTCTCCTATCAAGCATATTGGAGAGAAATATAAAGAAGCATCTATATATGTAATGACCTCTAGGCATGAAGGTTTTGGAATGGTTTTAATTGAAGCAATGTCCTATGGAGTACCTTGTATATCTTTTGATTGTCCCTATGGTCCAGAAGGGATTATAACTGATGGAGAAGATGGTGTTTTAGTTGAAAATGGAAATATTGAATTATTTGCTGAAAAAGTAAAGAATTTAATTCAAAATAAAGAACTGCGAATAGCTTTAGGTGAATGTGCTAGAAATAATGTATCCCAATATCTTCCTGATCATATTGTTTCACAATGGGATTTGATATTTAAAGATTTATTAAGAAATTAAGAATGAGAAATATTTTACTTATTATACCATATGGGAGTATTGGAGGTATGGAGAGATTAGCTTTAACCTTCTATAATCATTATAAATCCAAAGGATATAATATCAAAGTTTTGAAATTTATAAAATTAGATTCTGATATTATAAATTTTGGTGAGGATGAGTTATTTATTAAAGCTTATGGTTTATATGAGATGTCTAGAGTAGAACGTATTTTTTTCTATTTTAAGATACCAATTAAAATACATCGTATTATTAATGAATTCAAAATTACAGATTCTATAGCTTTTGGAGATATGGCAAATCTTTTTAGTTCTTTATCATTTACTAAAGAATTTAAGATAGCAAGTATTCACGCATTAAAAAGCGTGGAGTTTAAAAATAAAACTTTATTTAGTACTATTTTTAAAATGGCTTATAAAACAACTTATCGATTTATAGATAAAGTAGTTTGTATAAGTATGGATATAAGAAATGATTTGGTTAATAATTGTGGTTTTAAATTTTTAAATAAATTAGAAAGAAATTATTTATAATCCACATGATTTATTAGAAATAAGTAAACTTGTTGAATTAGAGATTGAAGATGAGGAATAGAATATGCTTTTTTCTCAAAATGTAATATTATTTTTAGGTAGATTATCTGTTCAAAAATCTCAAATTAGCGGTAAGATAGAGGCTACAAAAAACACATATTGTATTCATCATTATTCAGGTTCTTGGATGTCTCTTAAGGAAAAAAGATTAACGCATATAAAAAGAAAATTAATGGGGTTTATTGGTGTTAAAAATGTAGAAACTATAATTAGAATACTTCAATTAAAAAAGCTTAAAAAGTATTTATGAAAAAAATATTGTTAGTATTCGGCACAAGACCTGAGGCTATAAAAATGGCTCCTTTAATCAAAGAACTTGATAAACATCCCAATTCTTTTGAAACTATAGTGTGTGTGACAGCTCAATATCGAGAAATGTTAGATCAAGTACTTACGCTTTTTGATATCACCCCAGATTATGACCTTGATTTGATGCAAAATGGTCAAGATCTTTATGATATTACCTCTAGAGTCTTATTAGGATTAAGAGATATATTAAAAGAGGTTAATCCAGATGTGGTTTTGGTTCACGGTGATACAACAACATCTACTGCTTCATCGTTAGCAGCTTTTTATCAAAAAATAGCAGTTGGTCATATTGAAGCTGGATTGAGAACTAATGATGTGTATTCACCCTGGCCCGAAGAAATGAATAGGCAAATTACTGGGCGTATAGCTAAATATAATTTTTCCCCAACTAAACTTAGTAAAGAAAACTTATTAAAAGAAAATATCCGTGAGGATAGAATTGTTATTACAGGAAATACAGTAATTGATTCTATACATCTAGTATTAAACCAAATTGAAAAAAATAGAAATATAGAAACCACTATTTCTTCATTGTTAATTAAACTTGGGATATCACAAATAAAACTAGATTCTTGGACTACCTCTAAAAGAAAATTAGTTTTGATTACAGGTCATAGAAGAGAAAATTTTGGTGAAGGTTTTACAAATATCTGTTTGGCTATAAAAACATTAGCTGAAAACTATCCTGACGTTGATTTTTTGTATCCAATGCATCTCAATCCAAATGTTAGAAAACCAATATTAGAAGTTTTTAATACAAGTTCATTAGATAATGTTGTGTTTATAGAACCATTAGAATATTTACCCTTTGTTTATTTGATGAGTAAATGCTATCTAATTTTAACAGATTCTGGAGGTATTCAGGAAGAAGCCCCTGGTATTGGAAAACCTGTTTTGGTTATGCGTAATACTACAGAAAGACCTGAAGGTCTTGAAGCAGGAACAGTTAAGCTAGTAGGTACTAATAAAGATACAATTGTTAAAGAAGTGTCTAAACTAATAGATTCAAATGATTTATATACTAAAATGTCAGAAGCTTCTAATCCTTATGGTGATGGACTAGCTTCTGAACGAATAGTAAAATACCTATTGAATAATTTATAATTATTGCTTGATAACACCATGAAAATATTATATATAACAGATCAGATTTATCTACATGGAGGAGTAGAACGAGTCTTAACAAATAAGTCCAATTATTTTATTGAGAATGATAAAGCAAAAGTGTATATAGTTACAACAGAGCAAAAAGATAATTTACCTTGCTATCCTATCAATTCTGATGTGGTATTTTATGATCTAGATATTAATTATCATAGAAGTGTAAGCTATTTTAGACTTGCTAACCTTATTAAAGTACCAAAACATTTTTTTAGATTAAAAAAAATAATTAAAAAAATAAAACCTGATGTAGTAATAACATTGAGTAATCAGTTTGATTATTATTTTTTACCTTTTATACATAAGAAAATCCCTAAAATAAAAGAATTTCATTCTTCAAGATATTATAGTAATTTGGAGAGAATACAAAATAAGTCTTTTTTTAGAAAAATATTTTATGCATTAAATGATTATATCGAATCAAGATATGATTATTTGGTTCTTCTTACTAAAGATGAACAACAGTACTTTAAATCAAAAAATACAGTTGTAATACCCAATGCACTTTCTAATTATTCAAATGAAACTTCAGATTTAAAAAATGAAATAGCAATAAGTGCTGGTAGGATAGCACCAGTAAAGCAATTTGATAAATTAATAAAAACATGGTCTTATGTTGCAGCTACGCATCCAAATTGGAAATTGGAGATATATGGAGAAGGAGATGATAGAGATATAAAAGAATTACAATCACTAATAAATAAATATAATATTAAAGATAAAGTTAAACTTTGTGGAAGCACTGATAAATTAGAAATAAAAATGCTCAATTCTTCGTTATATGTAATGTCTTCACAAACAGAATGCTTTCCAATGGTATTGTTGGAGGCTATGAATTGTGGACTTCCTATAATTTCATTTGATTGCCCTCATGGTCCAAAAAATATTATAACACATAATATTGATGGTGTATTGACTGAGAGAGATAGTGAAAAGGAATTGGCAGATGCAATAATCTCTATTTTAGAGGATCCGAATGATCTTAAAAATAAAGGTAAAATGGCAAAAGAAAATGTAAAACGTTTTCAGCCTGATTATGTAATGGAATATTGGATAAACCTAATTGATTTGTCTATAAATTCTTAAGAGTATAACTATGTTTGATTTCATTCCTTTAGAATTATATTATCCGATATACATAAATTTATCTTTAGGAATAGTTTTGTTTACAGTTTTACATGCTTATTTACTCCCTATAGAGAACCCTAAGAACATAATTTTTATTAATTGCATAGGATATTTATATTTGGTTTTTACTACATTATTTATTGGTACTAGACCTGTAAGTGGACAATACTTTGTAGATATGGTTACTTATAATCTATATTTTGAAAGTTATGCAAATGGTCAAGAAGTTACGACATCCAAGGACACTTTTTTTCATTATTTCATGAAATTTTGCTCTAACTTTATGAATGCTAGACTTTTTTTCCTAACCTGTGCAACTTTATATATATTTCCGTTATATAGAATATCTAAAGTATTTTTTAAAGAATATTGGTATTATTCTTTTTTACTATTTGCAGTTTCTTTTTCATTTTGGAGTTATGGCACTAATGGGATTCGTAATGGTATAGCTACTTCATTATTTTTATTAGCAGTCTCCTATTACAAGAATAATATTTTTTTGGTTGTTTTTTTGATATTAGCTAGCCTAGTACATCAAACTATGCTTTTACCAGTAATGGCATTTATTTTAACCTTTTTTCATTCAGAACCTAGAACTTATTTAATAGCGTGGTTTATAGCAATTCCATTATCTATTTTTTTCGGAGGAATGTGGGAACAATTATTTGCTAGTATGAGTTTTGGAGACGAACGATTAGAGGCATATCTTGTGGGAGAAAATGAAACAGATAGATTTAGTAGTACAGGATTTAGGTATGATTTTTTAATATACAGTGCTTCTGCCGTTTATGCAGGTTGGTATTTTATATTTAAAAAGAATTTTAGCGATAAGATGTTTTTAAGACTATTTAATACTTATTTAATCTGTAATGCTTTTTGGGTTTTAGTGATAAGAGCAAATTTTTCTAATAGATTTGCCTATTTATCATGGTTTATGATGAGCCTAATTATAGTTTACCCTTTTTTAAAACAAAAATTCTTTAATAATCATTATATAATGTTGGGAAAAGTAATTATTGCATATTTTTCGTTTACCTATCTTATGTACTATGTTTATTATGGAAAATAATAATACGAATTGATATATGAAAACAATAACTGTTTTTACACCATCATATAACAGAGCTTACTGTTTATGGAAATGTTATGAAAGCTTACTTAGACAAACAAGCACAGATTTTAAATGGCTAATAGTCGATGATGGTTCAACAGATGATACACAAAAAATAGTTCAGGGATGGATTAATGAGGGAAAAATAGATATTCAATACCATTATCAAAAAAATCAAGGAATGCACGGGGCTCATAACGCCGCATATAGGCTTATCGATACAGAATTGAATGTTTGCATTGATTCGGATGATTATATGACTGATGATGCTATTGAAAAAATTGTTTCTTTTTGGAGAGAAAAAGGGAGTGATAAATATGCCGGAATGGTAGGTTTAGATGCTTTTGAAAACGGTAAGATAATAGGAGATGTGATACCAGAAACTATTAAAGAAACAACTTTTTACGACTTATATTTTACGCATAACATAAGAGGAGATAAAAAATTTATTTATAGAACAGAAATAATAAAAAAATATCCTTCTTATCCAATTTTTGAAGGAGAAAAGTTCGTGCCTCTTGATTATATCTATATACTTATAGATCAAGATTACCCTATTCTACCATTTAACGAAGTTTTATGTGTTGTAGAATATATGCCAGACGGCTCAACTAGAAATATACTATATCAATATAGACGACACCCAAAAGGTTTTGCCTTTTCTAGAAAAATAAGGATGAAATTAGCTAAAAGTTTTCAACAAAAATTTAGAAATGCTATACACTATGTATCGAGTTCTATTTTTATAAAAAACAGTAAGTTCATTCAAGAGTCCCCTAAAAAGTTATCTACTTTATTTGCAATACCATTTGGATTGTTATTACATTTTTATATTTTGTATAATACAAGAGATAAAAGCAAGTTGTAGTTTATTAAGGGTTTTTCTAAAATATATAAAAGTTTCTATATGAAGAAAGTGGTTTAAACTTGATTAAGTTTAAACCACTTCTACAATAAATGCAACTATTCACCCAGTTAATTTATTTATTTTCAACGTGTTAAAAACTGTATTTTTACTTTAGTTAGCAATTTGTAAACTTTAAAATAAAATAATGACACTAAAATCAGAGTTTTGGTTATAAATCATCAATAAAATAAAGATTTTTACGCCATATACTTAGAAATATTTAATAAAAATGGCTGAATAGTTACCAATAAATTCATAAATGGTATTAAATTTTATTTGCATAAATTTTTACCAATTTCAACACTATTAGGTGTATCATAAATAGATTTTTTTATACATACGAAGTTGCTAGGTACATCAATTATATTTCTGCTAATTTTAAGATTATAATTTTTATCAACCATTTCTATACCATGAGAAACGGTTGAAGTAATGATATTATTTCTAATTGTACTATTTTTGGATTTAACGAACCTAATACCGCTTTTTCTTATTTCATTCTCATCGTAGATGATCCCATTAACATTATCGATAATTGAGCCACTAGATGAAGTTATTTTGTTTTTTTTTAAGCTAAATCTAAAACTTTCTTCACCAACTTGTGTGTTAATTCCATAAAACCTAATAGCTTTTCTTATCACGTCAATAGTATTGTTATATATATATAATTCATCAACATATTTAGAGAGAACAGAATTAATCCCATCACTTTCATCTCTAGTACTTTTTATTTCATTATTATATACTTTAGAATTAGTTATAGCATTAACAGCAATACCCACCGTACAATCAATTACTTTATTGTCATAAACTTTTAAGTCTGTATTAGTTATGCGTATCCCTGTAGAAAATCCAGTAATTGTATTACCATAAACAGCATTATTGTAATTTTTATCTTCTCTTCTCATTACACCAGCAGAAAGTGCTGCTCCATAATTTCTTGATTGATCAGACATAGCAGTAAGCGTATTATTTCTTATCGTAGAACCAATAGTACTAGAAAATGACAAACTATTCTCCATTTGATTATCTTCCATAATAACTTTATCACCAGAATATATCAAAAAACCACCTTTTCTACTTCCTTTTTCTATATTATTCCTTATGATAACATCCTCCACAATCTCATAAGGAGGATCATGTGATCTATCCGCTTCTATGTCTATAGCAAAACTCGGTGCAGTACCTTGGGATAAAGGAGTGTGAATACCAGCATCTATAAATTCATTATTCTCTACTATTACGTTATAGGCACTTGTGATAGACAAATTATTTCTTCTACTTCGTATTAATTTATTTCCAGTAATTAAAATGTCACGCGATGGATTAAAACCATCTTCCCAAGAAAACTTTAATCCATTTATGTCAATCGCATCTCCCGTTGCATCCTTGAATATTACGTTTTTAACAGTAACGTTATGGGCAGCTTTTAACATCAATAAATGCCCCCATTCATGAGTACCACCACTAGAATAATCATGCTCATCTCTATCTCCATATAAATTTCCTCCCTCAATAGTAACCCTTTTATTATCAGCTACAGATAGAAGCACTGGTTTTTCATAGGAGTTAGGCTGCATTCTTAAATGCGTATTATTGGTCATCAATAACTTAAAATCAGAAGGTAAGGTTATTGCTGCTTTTTCAGGAGTAGATTCAATTATTGGAACATCTACTTTAAAAAAAGCATCAAAAATATTTATTGAAAAAGTAGACCCCTTTAAACTTTTTATTTTATTAATTAAATTTATAAAATTGTCCTTATTCTTTTTAGCAGTCTCATCATTTACCACCCCTTGTACGATATCCCATTTAGATGGTAAAAATTTAAAAATAGAATCCTTTAACTGTACGATACCAATCACATTAAGACTAGAATTTAACAATCGACCATCTATATTTCCCCCTGAAAATTTTAAAGTTCCATTAGTAATATCCCCACCTTCAAAATCAAGATTAACATTCTCTGGTAAGCTAATTGTTTCTCCTTTTAAATCTAGCAAGCAATTTATATTAACTGTTGAATTAGAAGGTATATTTGATAAGTCAAAATCACAAGGAGAATTCTTAACTTGCACACTTTTATCTAGATCCTTAATTAAATCCTTGTCTTCTGAGGAGGATTTTCCGACGCTTTCAATACTATATAATAATAAATTAATAACAGTAAATAAAAGATTAATGTGAGTAGTCGCTTTCATTATCAAAATTGATTTATGTGTATGAACTGGTTTGATGAGCTTATTTGTACTATTTTAAATAAAAATATAGAATATATCATAAGGTAGTGTTTATATAAATTTATTAATTTTTAAACTAATAAAATAAACTTATTGTTAAATATTTTTAAAATAAACTTATTCAATGTTAATATTATAAATATTATGTAAAATTATTTTATGTAGTAAATATTTGGCTCACATAAATATTCTGGGGATTAGGCAAAAGTTTTTCCATTCTAAAGAGAAAAAATTTCACATCAACTATCCCTCTTAGGTTTGCTCTAAACAACAAGGTTTTTGTGGTATAAAAGTATTTTTTGTTTTTGATAGATTAGAGCGTTAAAAAACGATATCAAGATCGTATCTGCTCTATTTGATTTACTAATGTTTTCGACTAATAAAGTGGTGGAGATAATACAACTAATAAATATAGAAATTGTCTAATAATTGGAGGAGGATATTTAAAACGTAATTTAAGTGAAGTGAAAAATATTTAATATTATTGAGTAAGTTGATTTTTTAAGAAAAGGAGTATACTATTAAGATTAGTGTACTAAAGAGAACAAATTAAATAGTTTACAAATTAATAAACTGCAACTCGTTAAAGTTGCAGTTTATTAGTTACATTAATTCCCTACTACAAACCATGTATCAAAAAAGCTAATAGCATTAAAGTTAATATTAAATTGATGTTGACTAGAGGTTGAGTAATGCCAAACACTTCCAGCATAACAAGGATCACTTCCAAATGTCCACCAAAGTGGAGCTTGATAAGCGTATAAATTTACAGTATCAAGAAATATTTCAGCCTTTAAATTTATATTATTATTGTGTGAATTTTCTTTTGCATCTGAAATAAAAATATTATTCATATGCTCCGGTCCAGTATTACTTCGGGACATAGCGGGTAGCTCAGACTCATTAAATTGAAACAAGTAACTATCAGCATTTACTTTAGGAAAAGATATAGATTTAACAAAGCCATCTATTAAAATTCTATAATCACTATTGTAATTTCTTAAAGGACTATATCTTGGTTTAGTTAACCAGGTTTTTCCATATAATCTATTCTGAAAATATGTAGTACCAAGTACTCCAGTATCAGTATCATTTAAAAAATATACATCAGTGGTAGAGACTCTAGATGAAGTTCCACCAGAATTGTATGTGTAGCTACCACTAATATCAAAACCTAGTTTAGGACCATCTTTATTTACATCACCACTTATTTTACCTCCAATTGTAAAAGAATAAGAAGGGTTTGTTCTAGTTATATTTACACTTTCTGAAACTTTTGCTTGTGGAAAATTATCTTTAAAAATTCCATCTACAGCTCTTCCGTTCCTATCCGTTAAAGTAGTTTTAAATGTTATTCCAGCAACTATACCTGTAAATGTTTGCTGGTATTTTCGGCATCGACCACCACCATAATATTTTCTACTACTGGCGGTTGCAGTTGGGACTTGGATTCCTGTCTGAGGTAAGTATTGAACATGGATACCATATCCTGTTAGATTTCCATCTTTAGGTTTTCCTTTAGCAATTTTTAAAATCACATTGTAACGATATTTATTCCGGGTATATAGTTCATATTCATATTCTTGAATTTTAGGTATTTGGATAGTACCTCCTTTTGAGTAATTTTTTCTAACACTCAAATTTTCATTAATTTTTTTTTGTATTCTACTCTTGATATCACCAATACTTAACGTTACAATTTCTGAATCTGATAATTTAGATTTTTTACGAATAGAATCATTCATTTCTTCGGGTGGGGCTTCTGATTTATATACTTTGTTTTTTTCAGAATAATAAGAAAATCTATACCCTTTTTCAGGATCTAGATAGTAAAGTATATATAATTTCCCCATTTTTTCTTGTACTTCTGGGATAATAGCAATAAAATCATTTAATAACTTTCTCTGCTGCTTATTGGATACTTCTATAATTAAATTAGCACCAATACCAATTGCATTTTTAATTTGTGTTATTTCGGATTTTAAATCTCCTGATTCGACGTAGTGAAATACTAAACTGTTTGATTTTAAATTAGAGGAATCATTTAATTTTTTAGCTTCGTACCCATCAGGGACTAAGGATTCTACTACTGATTTTACATCTTGGTTAGTAATGTCACTTTCAGGAGTAATATTATCATTATCTTTATGACAAGAATA
>CAVYIL010000083.1:0-11323 GCA_963768325.1 uncultured Flavobacteriaceae bacterium
CAATTTAGTTTGCGGGCACCCGTCACAGACGAGCGCTAGCGGGGCACCCGTCACAGACGAGCGCTAGAAATTATCAAGGTGATAATACCGTATTAGCAATAGACAATGAAGGTTTTTTGTTAGGATTGATTAACTAATTTAGTTTGCGGGCACCCGTCACAGACGAGCGCTAGCGGGGGATTAATTTCTTTTCCATTGGAGAACATAAAAACACTATCTTAAAACGTAATAGCGATTCGACTATTTTTAACAGGCTCAACTGTAATTATTGATTAAGAAGTGTTTTTAACATGGTGTTTCTGGTTCTATTATCAATGTTTCTTATGGCTATACCTAATGCTTTTCTAGTTCCCACAAACAGAACCATTTTTTTTGCACGAGTTAATGCAGTATAGATCAAATTTCGATAAAGCATTGTAAAGTGTTGCATAACCAAAGGAATGATAACAACATCAAATTCACTTCCTTGCGACTTATGAATGGTTATAGCATAAGCAAGTTCAATATCCATAAGGTCTTGTTTTTCGTAATTGATTATTTTGCTTTCTTTTCCATTAGAATATTCAACTGATAGTGTCATTAATTGATTGTCTATTGCTATTATTTTTCCAATATCACCATTAAAGACTTCCAAATCGTAATTATTTCTTCGCTGTATAACCCTATCATTTATTCTATAATTACGTTCTCCTATTTGTATAAACGGTTTATTTTTAGAAGGAGGATTAAAAGCATGTTGAATCCGCTGATTAATAGCATGAGTACCTAAACTACCTATGGTCATTGGAGACAGAATCTGAACCTCTAAACCTTTTTCCATTTTATTTGGAATCGTTTGAGTATATAAACGAACGATCATTTCTGATGCAGAAAACCCATATTGTAATGATGACCAAGGATGTAATTTTTTTAATATCAGTTTTAAAGAAGCAACATGAGTTTGTGACGAAAGTAATTTATTAATGTCAGTATGTATATATTTTTCAGGAATAGAAAAAATATAGGAACTCGTTCCTTGTTTTCGTATGGTTTCGATCTCTTGCGGAGATGTTTTTTCAATATAGTAATCATTTTCATAGGTAATTGATTTGTATAAATCTTCATCATTAGAAGACGTTTCTTTTACAAAAGCAATTCCTTCTCCCTCAATAACTTTTTTCATAGAAGTATTAATTTTATGAATAAAAGACAATTGATCTTTGGTCGCTTCTTCAGAATCAATAAATAAACAATCCACCTTACTGTTCCAAATAGTAGGTGTATGTATAGGAGAATCAATAAGGGGAGTATTTCCAATATTTATCTGATGGGCATATTTAATAATATGACTTTGTTGTGCTTGCCTAAACACTTTAGACAATCTCATTATAGGCACAACGTTACTCTGAATAATATCGCTCAATACGTTTCCTGCACCAACAGAGGGTAATTGATTAGGATCACCTATAAATAAAATTTGAGCTGTGTTAGGAATCGCTTTTAATAGACTTGATACAAGAGAAATATCTAACATAGAACTTTCATCAATAATGATAAAATCGGTATGTAATTGATCCTCTTGATTTTTCTTAAATTGATTTTTTGATGGTTGCCAAGCTAGTAATCGGTGTATAGTTTTAGCCTCTTCCCCTATAACTTCTGACATCCGTTGAACCGCCCGACCCGTAGGTGCAGCCAGAGTTATTTTCTTATTCATCGCTTTTAAAAGCTGAACTATTGCCTTTGTAGTCGTTGTTTTTCCACATCCAGGACCTCCCGTAAGTACAGAGAAAGAATGTTGTACAACCCCAATAACTGCTTGAAATTGTTCAGGACTAAGGGGGTATTCTTGTCTGTTATTATATCCTTTTAACCATTTTTGAACTTTTCCCAGATCAATTTTGCGTTTCTTAGTAATGAAAGATCTAATTATTTCTGCTGTATGAAGTTCATCATAATAAAGTGTTTTAGAATAATAGCATTTTTTGACTTCATTATTTATTCTGGTTTTTAGATCATTGTTTTTTTCCATTAGTAAAATTTCGTGATCCACCAGTTCTTTAAAGTTCTGATTCACTAATTTCTCAACTTCAATATTAATTTGTTCTAGTTCGAGATAGCAGTGACCTCGTTCTCTACTAGCAGAAAGCACATGAGAAATGGCAGCTTGTATTCGTTTTGGAGCATCTTTTTCTATTCCTAGGCTCAACGCAATTTTATCAGCTGAAAAAAAACCTATTCCATAAATGTCTTTTGATAATTGGTATGGATTATTTTGTACAATCCTAATGGCATCATTTCCGTATTTTTTAAATATTTTAACGGCAAACAATGTACTCACTCCATATTCTTGTAGAAACTGCATTACGTTTCTAATCTCCCTATTTTCGGACCAAGAGGATTTAATTCTCTCCAATTTTGCTGTAGCAATACCAGGTACTTCGGTAAGTCTGTCTATTTGGTTTTCAAAGACCGCTAAGGTTTCCTCTTTAAAATAGTCAACAATACGTTTCGCTATTTTAGAACCAACCCCATAAATCAGACCAGATCCTATATATTTTTCTAAAGAAGATGTTGTTGCAGGTTTTTTTTCTATTGCTTTATACGATTTGAATTGTTCTCCGTATTTCGGATGCCTTACCCATTCTCCTTCAAACTCCATGGTAGCCCCAGCAAAAACAGCAACCTGATGTACTGTTACTGTTTTTATAGCATAAGAATCTTTGAAAGAGCTAACCTTTAATACCGTCCATCCATTCTCTATATTGTGATAGGTGATACGTTCAACTATTCCGATTAAAACCTCCATGTTTTACAATTTCTTAGACTTAGTTTTTTGAGTTCAAGTAGCTGATATAATTTTGGTTATCATTATTTCTATATGTATATACATTAAAAACGATTAAATAAGGGCGAAGTTATGGCTTAAATTAAAGAATTTTCATCCTATTAGTTGCCAATTTAGTTTATAAGTAATTAAATAAATCATCATATGTATTAATACTACCTCTAAGATCACTTAAGAAATCTTTAGTTGATTTTTGGGTTTTCAGAAGATTATATTCATCATTTGTATCTTGGCATTGTGTTTTTATAAGTTCATTAAATGTGTTGATTTTTTTTAGAATCCCTTTTGTAGATCTTGCATAAAAATTCTGGTAGTAAAAAGAAGTATCAGGATTTTGATTTTTTAGGATATATTTATCTGTTTCTAAATTACGTATTTCTTTATTTAATTGATTTATTAAAGATTTTAATTGATTTTTATCCAGTGAAACTTCAAAAGAAGCGTCAGAATCGATTTCTTTTTGTAGTAGTAACAATTGATAATAGTTCCGACCCTCCCAAGCCAATGAAAGTTTTTTCATCCATTCTTCTCGTTGTTCTTTATCTTTACTATCAATTACTAAATCGGGGTGTGCTTTTTTAACTAAGCTTCTATATAATTTTTGAAAATCTTTATCTGTAGTTTTTATTTTTTCTTCCTGTTTCTCGTGTTTTTGTTGTTCTTGTTGTTTTGAATACTGGTCCGCAAACTTTTGTTCAAAATTTTCTCTAAAATCGGAGCTTGTAAAATCAAAATCTTCTAGATCAATATCGACTCCCATGTTTTTAAAATGATCTTTAGCCATTTCATTAATTATATTTTTTTCAAAGTCTCCCAAATTTTCGGAACGTAATCGTGTGATTTCTTCATAGATTTCAGCTAATTTCTGTGATTGGTAACTTTCTTCGTGTAAAAAATTTATTTCATTAATTATTTTTTCTTCAAGAAGCTCTTTTTGCCACACAGTAAAGCTTTTTTGTTGATAGCGTTCATACAGTTTTAGGATTAACTTTTCTTTAGTAATAAAAAGATTGTTTTCTTCTTTATTGACATGTTTACTATATAAACTCTTTACTGTATTTATTTCATTAGTTAAGTTTTCTAATTGTTTTTTAAGCAGTTCTATTTTTTGGATTTTTTGACCAATCTCATCCTTGTTTTTATGATTTTTCTTTGAATCTGAATCATTTATAACTATGGAAATCTTATTTTGAGTATCGTTTGTATTTTTCAATGGGAACTTGTTTTAATAATATCTTAATTTCTGATAATAAGATATTTGAATTGATGTTTTGTAAAGGTCAAAAATATATAAAATAAAAAGAAAACAAACTTAAAGAACTATTAAATTTAGATCAATCTCATCAGGATATCCAGATTCCCGTTTTGTAACTATTCACCCAGTTAATTTATGTATTTTCAACGTGTTAAAAACTGTATTTTTACTTTAGTTAGCAATTTGTAAACTTTAAAATAAAATAATGACACTAAAATCAGAGTTTTGGTTATAAATCATCAATAAAATAAAGATTTTTACGCCATATACTTAGAAATATTTAACAAAAACGGCTGAATAGTTACCCCGTTTTTGAAATAATTGTCGGATTTATTTTGTAGACACTTAGTGCTTTCGTAGAAATTGTTCTTTTAGGTAAATTATCCCTTTTTGTAGTTCGTTTTTCATGTTCTCCTACGAAAAAGAAGATAATGACTAAAAGCTAGATATGAAAGTCTCTCAGTTCCTTTGGGTTATACCATTTTTCTTATGAATTTACTGCAATAAAATATTCTTTTTTCCTATCTGCTTCCAGATAAAAATAAACCGTAGCGCTGCTATGCTTGATTTTTCTCTATCGCATATATTAAAAAATAAGGGATTTTCTTTTACAGTAAATTCATAAGAAAAATGGTATTATATCTATAATGCCTACTAATATTAAGTGCATTAACTACTTTTTTACCATTTAAAAAATTTGAGATTATTTTTAAATTCCTATGAATTTTCAGATTGAAGTGGTTTAAACTTTTTTGATTCTGGCGAAAAATAGCATTTTTATAGCGAATTGAAAAAAGGTTAAACCACTTCATTTATAATACACCCATTTTTAATACATCTATGATAAAATAAAATTAATCTTTTGTTCGTATTCTTTAAAATCGATGTTCCCTAATGGGGCGAATAAATGGTTCTGTATTAAAATAGAGAAGTAACACCATTTTTCTTATGAATTTACTGCAATAAAACATTCTTTTTTCCTATCTGCTTCCAGATAAAAACAAACCGTAGCACTGTTGTGCTTGATTTTTCTCTATCGCATATGTAAAAAAAGTAAGGGATTTTCTTTTACAGTAAATTCATAAGAAAAATGGTATAAAGCAAATGATAGATGTAATTGAGAGGACTGTTTTTTATTTTATTACATTTGTTAAAACAATTAAAATTTAATTATGAAATTCAATAGAATGTTATTTTTTGTAGCTATTGGTAGTTTATTGATAGCTTGTAAAAAAGATCCTAATGCTAAAGATCAAATTGACAAATTAGAACATAAAAAGGAACAGGTAGAGGAAGAGTTTGATTATGTTGTAGAGCAGTTTGCGGATATCAAAGTATTAAGGTATCAGATTCCAGAGTGGGATGGACTTACGTTAAAAGAGCAAAAATTAGTATATTATCTTACTCAAGCGGGTTTGAGTGGTAGGGATATCTTATGGGATCAGAATTATAGACATAATCTTACCATAAGAACAGCTTTAGAAAAAATATATACAACCTATGCAGGAGATAAAAATTCTGAGGATTGGAAGGTATTCGAGACTTATTTTAAAAGAGTATTGTTCTCTAATGGGATTCATCATCATTATAGTAATGATAAGATTAGACCAGGGTTTAGTCATGATTACTTAAGTTCATTAATGACAGCAACTAATGTTACATTAGATAAAGAGGCTTTTAATGTTATATTTAATGATGTTGACAAAAAAAAGGTAAATCAAGCTAAAGGAATAGATAATGTAGCATTATCAGCGGTTAATTTTTATGGACCGGGTGTTACTAATAAAGATGTTGAAACTTTTTATACTGCAAAAAAATCTCCAATAGCAGACAAGCCATTGTCTTTTGGGTTAAATTCTCAGTTGGTAAAACAAAATGGGAAGTTAGTAGAGAGAGTGTATAAATTAGGAGGGTTATATGGTGCTGCAATTGATGAAATTATTAAATGGTTAGAAAAAGCAAAAGGAGTGGCAGAAAATCAAGCACAAGGTGATGCTTTAGGTTTGTTAATCGATTATTATAAAACAGGTGATTTGCAGACATGGGATGATTATAATGTAGCTTGGACAGCTGCAACAGAGGGTAATGTTGATTATATTAATAGTTTTATAGAGGTCTATAATGATCCGTTGGGGTATAGAGGGTCTTATGAGTCTATTGTGCAAATAAAGGATTTTGATATGTCTAAAAAAATGGCAGTTTTATCAGAAAATGCACAATGGTTTGAGGATAATTCTCCATTAATGAAAGAACATAAAAAAGATAGTGTGGTTGGTGTAACGTATAAGGTTGTTTCTGTGGCAGGTGAAGCTGGAGATTCTTCTCCAAGTACTCCAATCGGAGTAAATTTACCAAATGCTAATTGGATTAGAGCCGCGGTTGGATCTAAATCCGTTTCATTAGGAAATATTATTCATGCCTACAATAATGCAGGTAATTCGGATAGGTTAAAGGAGTTCGTAAATGATGATGATGAGTATGAGTTAGAAGAAAAATATGGGCAGCTAGGGGATAAGTTGCATACCGCTTTGCATGAGGTAATTGGTCATGCATCTGGTAAATTAAATCCAGGTGTAGGAGAAACAAAAGAGACTTTAAAGAATTATGCATCTACTTTAGAAGAAGGGCGTGCTGATTTAGTTGGACTATATTATTTGATGGATCCTAAGTTGCAAGAAATTGGTTTAGTGGAGGATTGGGAAAAGGTAGGTAAGGCTGCTTATGATGGGTATATCAGAAATGGTTTAATGACTCAATTAATTCGTTTAAATTTAGGAGATGATGTAGAGGAAGCGCATATGAGAAATAGACAATGGGTAAGTAGTTGGGCTTTTGACCAAGGTGCAAAAGATGGTGTTATCGAAAGAATAACTAGAGATGGTAAAACATATTTTGATATTAAGGATTATACGAAACTAAGAGAAATTTTCGGACGTTTATTGCGTGAAACACAAAGAATAAAATCAGAAGGAGATTATAAAGCAGCAGAGGCTTTAGTAGAAGGTTTTGGTGTAAAAGTTGACCAAGTATTACATGCTGAAATATTGGAACGTAATAAGCAATTTACATCTGCACCTTATAGTGGTTTTGTAAATCCAGTTTTAGTACCTGAAGTAGATGAAAGTGGTGAGATTACTAAAATAAATGTAACGCAACCAGAAGATTTTATAACACAGATGTTGTCGTATAATAAAGACTATCACTTTTTACCAGAGATAAACTAACACCATTTTTCTTATGAATTTACTGTAATAAAATATTCTTTTTTCCTATCTGCTTCCAGATAAAAATAAACCGTAGCGCTGCTATGCTTGATTTTTCTATATCGCAGATATAAAAAAATAAGGGATTTTCTTTTACAGTAAATTCATAATAAAAATGGTATAATATGTAGTTCCAAAATTTTTGGAGATATTGTTTTAAATACAAAATGAGGGATTAATTATAAATGTTAATCCCTCATTTTTGTTGGCTCTGTTGCAAATTTTCATTTTAGTCTATTTTTTGACTTTTTGTGATTTGTAATATGCTATTTAAGAAACAATCAATTTGTACTTTTTTATCAAAAAATAATATTTGCAACAGAGCCGGTGGGATTCTTCATTCTTGATACTCCACTCGCCTTTAGGTAGAGGAGTGTCAATCAAACATTTCATATAATATTTTTTTTACTTTTCCTACGGAAGACTTATTAATAACCCCTAGTTTATTATCTAGCTTTGTTTTGTCTATAGTTCTAGTTTGATCTAGTGCAATTTGTCCTTTCTTTTTGTTAACTGTTACAGTTACTCTAGTTGGGTAATTACGTATAGTAGATGTTAATGGGGCTACAATAATCGTATTAAGGTTGTCATTCATTTCTTTTGGAGATATAACAACACAAGGACGCTTTTTACTTATTTCGCTTCCTTTGGTTGGATTTAAATTAACCCAATAAATTCCATATTGTTTTACCATGTCCATTCATCAAAAGATTCATCCTCTAAAATATCTGGAATCAAAATATCTTTATCTTTTTTAGAATTTACATTCACAAACATTTTATTCCAGTTTTCCCTTGGTTTTTTCAGTATCGATTTTATAATAATTTTATCATTTTCAATCTCAATATTAACTCTATCATCAAGACCAATTAGTCTTAAAAATTTTGAAGGAATAATTATTCCTTTAGAACTTCCAACTTTTATAATATAAGCCTCCATATTAAATGTTTTCACAAAGTCACAACAATGTTATACCATTTTTCTTATGAATTTTATGTGTTGATTTCAAACAATCAACTTTTCAATAGTGATCATAGGTAAAAACATTTTTCCAGTATCAGGGATACTAACAAATCCATAGTTGTTATAAAAATCAATGGCGTTCTCATTTATGGGATCAACTATTACGGCAATTGACGCTATGGATTCTTTTGCTATTTCGTTACTTCTTTTTAGGGCATCAAATAATAAAGATTGACCATATCCTTTTCCTTTTAAAGAATCATCTACGGCTAATCTTCCTAACAATGTAACAGGTATATTATGATAGCTTTTTGGAAATCTTTTAGCGTATTTGGTAGGCACACTATCCAACGGGATACTACTCGAGGATAAGGTGTAATAACCTTTAACAAGACCCTCCTCTAAAAGAACAAAACATACCGATAGTTTTTTTTTAATATCTTTAGATGCTTGCGATTTAATGTAATTATTTAATGATACTTCGCTACAGTTAAATTTTTCTTTGTTATATGCCTTTTGAAATTTTGCTATTTTTAATTTCATTATTCTTTAATCAATTTTTTATGTGTTTTGGCTGCATTTTTTAGCTTTTCATTTGGTTCAATATTAGAAAATATTGCATTAAAAAACACCTCTTTATCTTTTTCAGAAGCTAGTATTCTTTCATTTTCATTAATAATACTCTCAACTTTCTCATTCATTGTGGACTTGATGAAGTTTGAAATAGACTTAAAACCTTTTATTTCAGACGCTTTTTTATACAATTCTTTTTGTTTTTCTGATATTCTCATATCAAAACGAGCGTCTTTAGATGAATTTACAGTTTTCATAGTTTTTGAATTTTTAATTACTACAAAGGTACGGTTTTTATCCGTACAAAACAAAAAGGAATAAACAAAAATTACAGTACCTTCAAGACTACCTAAAAAACAATTCTATTTTATATAATACTCCTTATGTAACAATTTAATTTACTGTTTATTAATACATTACGTTTTTTAGTTTTCCAAAAAAGCGAAAAACAAGCCGAAATTTTACAGTTTTTTAGACATTTCATTGTTTTTGGTTACAGATTAAAACAGCTTTTTTAATCTTTTTGTAGGGTGTCTCCTTAATGTGTGAGGGTGTCAATCGCCAAAGTGTAGAATGAATATTATTTTTTTTGTAATTCTGGTCGGCTCTGTTGCAAATTTTCATTTTAGTCTATTTTTTGACTTTTTGTAATTTGTAATATACTGTTTAATAGCTATTTAATAAACAATAATTTGTGCTTTTTTATCAAAAATTAATATTTGTAACAGAGCCAATAAATGGTTAAATTTGAAAAATTAAATTATAATGATAACTCTTTATTGTAGTAATAAATTACAAAAATATATTGGTTTTACACAAAACCAAACCACTCAAAACATCCATTCTGAACTAAACAGTTGGAATGCACACCTGTTTACCATTAACAGAAAAAAGTGTTTGTTTTTTATGAATCATGAAACTTATTTTTCTTTTGTAGTCTATGATATAAAAAAAATAGACATTAAAAACCTAGACCAACTGTTTTTAAAAGGTTTTCTCTTTGAGTTAAACAAACTAAAATTGATAACTGACGAACAAGAAATAGACCTAAAATCCAATTTCACAAGTGTGTTTTTACACAATTCAATTAATAACAGAAAGGTTATTGGAAACATGAGTAACCTTATGCAGATATTGGATAATCATAAATATAAGTATGGAGATATGCAAGATTATTTTAATAGAGAAACTCTAAACAAAATTCCTTTAAAACAAATAAACTTTATGTATCCTTATGAAGCTATACAAATTAAAGTTAACCAATTGTTTAAAGGACATTTAAAAATCATATAAGCCCATATATGCCAACACTTAATTGGACTCTGTTGCAAAGTTTGTTTTTAGTCTATTTTTTGACTTTTTTTGACTTGTAATGTATTGTTTAATAGCTGTTTAAGAAACAATAATTTGTGTTTTTTTATCAAAAATTAATATTTGCAACAGAGCCGTTATTTTACCTTTTGGTAGTAATTAGCAAAAATGCCCGTAATACTAGTTATTTTATCCAATCTGATTTTTCTCCAATTCCAGAGATCATAAGTGTCTGAATTGCTCTTGAAAACACTACATAGTATAGTGATTTTTCTTGCTTGAGATATGCTTTTTTCTGAATATTAGAATAGGTGTCAAAATCTGGATGCTTAAATGGTACAAGATCTTTACTAAAACCTCTTACAAACAAGTGTTTAAATTCGTGACCTTTTAAATTATGAAAAGTAGATACTACAACTGACTCAGTAGGTCTTCGGCTAGCTTTAATATCCGTATATTTTTGCTGTAATTCATTTAGTAGTATCTTGGTATCGTCAACAAGCTTATTGGTTCTACCAGCTATACAAATATCACTAGGACTAACATTGTTGTTACTGAGTAATTTTTGAATTTCTCCACTAATAAAAGAATCTTCTTCTTCTGGATTTGAAAACGTTTGATATAATGGATCAGAACCATGCATTAAGCTTACGTAGCCTGTATTGGTCTCGGTTTCTCCGTCAAAATTGTCATAAACTTCATCAAAAAGAATACTTACAGCCTTCTTTTTAATTTCTTCTGTGGTACGATAATTAACCTTTAGTTTTCTGGATCTTCTACCTCTTATGTGTATACCAGATTTGGAAAAATTAATTGCTCTTCCATAAATGTTTTGGAATGGATCTCCGACTAAAAATAAATCGTTTGCTTTTTCTGACACTAATACCCTTAAAAGAGTCAATTCAAGATTAGAAAAATCTTGAATTTCGTCGCAAATAATGTGCGAAAATGGTTTTTCTGGTTTATCTCTATAATATGTAATAAGCAAATTACAGAGTTCAAATTTAGTGTAATTGGCTTCTTTTGCTTTTTTAAATTCTACACATAGCTCCCAAATATGAGTTTTATCTTGACGCCCTATTCTTACAGAACGACCTATTCTAGAGGTTTTATA
Organism: uncultured Flavobacteriaceae bacterium; assembly: GCA_963768325.1. Lineage (GTDB taxonomy): Bacteria > Bacteroidota > Bacteroidia > Flavobacteriales > Flavobacteriaceae > Aquimarina. The sequence continues at coordinate 11,307 of CAVYIL010000083.1, forward strand.
ATACTCATTTAAGGAAG
>CAVYIL010000084.1:0-40430 GCA_963768325.1 uncultured Flavobacteriaceae bacterium
TCACATAAAAAAGTTGGGGAGAATCCTTAAGTTTGCATAAAAAATGGAATGAATTTTTCAATAATTTCTTCAATTTTGCCAGAAGGACTATTAACTCATTTTGATATTGTTGATTTTAAAGAATTGGGCAATTTACAAACTAAGCAAGACTGTTTTTATATCTATTTAGATGAGAAAAACATAATCCCCAAAGAATATAGGTCTTTTGAATATGAGTCCAAAGGTTTTTATGACAGGAAACAAATACAAGACTTTCCCATAAGAGGTAAAGCAGTTTATTTATGTATAAGAAGGCGAAGGTGGCGTAATAAGGTCGACAAATCAAAAGAAGTAAAAAGTGATTATTCTATTATAGCTGAGGGTTCAAAATTAACCATTGAACTTTCAGATTTTTTAAAAGATACAGGTAGAGACTTGAGAAGATACAATAAGTAAAATATCTAGTTATTACGGTGTTAAAGCCAATTTGTTGCAACGCCATTATAAGAAAAAAATCAGTGGTTTTAAAGACTGGGAACAGTTAAGTCACTCCGAAGATTATTTAATTTATCCTGAAAACATTGGAGAACATTTAAGCATCGACGAAGTGAGTCTGTCTAAAGGAGAACTCTATACCTTTGTCACCAACAAAAATGGAAGAGGAAAGAAAAAAACATTAGTAGCCTCTATAAAGGGCACAAAAAGTCAAGATATTATTGGTGTTTTAAACAAAATTCCATTAGATAAAAGAAAATTGGTAAAGGAAATAACCCTTGATATGGCAAACAATATGCAATTGGCTTCAAAAATGTGTTTCCCTGAATGTTACTTGGTTACAGATCGTTTCCACGTTGTAAAACTAATAATGGAAGCCCTGCAACATTTAAGAATAAAATACAGGTGGGAGGAAATAGAAAAAGAGAATCAAGCAATCAAAATTGCAAAAGAACAAGGGTTAAAATACATTCCATTTAGTTTTGATAATGAGGATTCTCCCAAGCAATTATTAGCAAGAAGCCGTTATATTATTGCTAAAAAACCTAACCAATGGACAGAAAACCAAAAGATAAGAGCTGAATTATTATTTAAGAAGTATCCCCTTTTATATCAGGCATACAAGCACACCCTTAGAGTTTAGAAACATATATGAAGAAACCTCTAGAGAAATAGCAAAAGAAAAAATAATAAACTGGATGCAAAAAACAAAGCTTCTAAATATGACAGTCTTTAATACCGTGGTTAACAGTTTAAATTATCACTTAGAAACTATTTTGAATTTCTTTATAAAAAGACATACAAATGCAAATGCAGAATCTTTTAACTCCAAGATAAAGTTGTTTAGAGCAAACTTAAGAGGGGTAGTTGATGTGAAATTTTTTCTCTTTAGAATGGAAAAACTTTTTGCCTAATCCCCAGAATATTTATGTGTGAAGCGGTAAAAGATTACCTAAAAGTTACTAACCCAAATGATTTAGAAGCCATACGAGAAGAGTCTTTGATAAAACTAGGATATTTCCTAAAACCCGATGAACTCTTTAGCTCTATTGCCGAAAAAGGAAAAGCCAATACAGAGACCACTAGCAATTTTATATTAGAAGACCTCGGGCGTATTCTTAATAACATAGAGCAAACCACTATGGGTACAGAGAGCGAGGAAGATTTTAACCAACTCTTTGAGGACATAGACCTTAATAGTACCAAACTAGGCAGAAGTGCCGATAAACGAAACGAGCTTATTGCCAAGGTACTAGAACATCTCGACAAAATAGATTTTTCTTTAGAAGACGCAGATGCCGATGTTATTGGCGATGCCTACGAGTATCTAATCTCAGAATTTGCCAGTGGCGCAGGCAAAAAAGCAGGAGAATTCTATACACCACAGCAAGTATCTAAAATATTAGCAAAAATAGTAACCACAGACAAAAAACGATTAAAAAACGTATACGATCCCACATGTGGCTCTGGATCCTTACTATTGCGAGTATCGCGAGAGGTAAATGTAGACACCTTCTATGGACAAGAACTCAATCGTACGACTTATAACTTGGCACGTATGAATATGATACTGCACGATGTACACTATCGCGACTTTGACATCAAGCAAGAAGACACCTTAGAAGCCCCGCAACATCTAGACAAGCGTTTTGAGGCTATAGTAGCGAATCCGCCATTTTCTGCAAAGTGGAAAGGCAAAGAGAACCCTCTTAATGAAAGCGATGATCGTTTTAGTCAATACGGACGATTAGCACCTACTTCTAAAGCTGATTTTGCTTTTTTACAACATATGGTGTACCAATTAGCTGATAACGGAACAATGGCATGTGTGTTACCACATGGGGTTTTGTTTAGAGGAGCAGCCGAAGGCACAATACGCCAATATGTTATAGAAAATCTAAACTATCTAGATGCAATTATAGGTTTACCACCAAATATCTTTTTTGGCACAGGTATACCTACAGTTATATTAGTACTAAGCAAATGTAGGGTACATAGCGATACTATTTTATTCATAGATGCCAGCAAAGAATTTGAAAAAGATGGTAACAAAAATAAACTAGGCGAGGAGCATGTGTATAAAATAATAGATACTTATAGAGAGCGAAAAACCATCGATAAGTTTAGTTATGTAGCCACGATTGAGGAAGTAAAAGAAAACGACTACAACCTAAACATACCGCGATACGTAGATACATTTGAGGAAGAAACACCGATTGATTTAGAAGCAGTATCCAGCCAATTACAAGCTTTAGAGCTTGATATAGCCGAAACCGATACCACAATTACAGATTTTTGTAAACAGCTTACTATTAAAACTCCTTTTTAGTATGGAACTGACTTTACAAAAAAAAGATACTAAGGTTGTACCTAAATTAAGGTTTAAGGAGTTTACAGGGGAATGGGAGTTTACAAAAATGGAAAATTTATATCCTAAAATTAGAAATGGTTTTGTAGGTGTAGCAACACCTTTTTATTGTAATGATGGTGTAAAATATCTACAAGGAAAAAATATTAAGAACAATTCTATAAAACCTGATGGGTTAATATATATCACTAAAGAATTTCATGAGAAAAAAGTTAATTCTAAGATTAATATAAATGATATACTTATGGTGCAATCAGGACACGTTGGTGAATGTGCAGTTGTAACTAAGGAGTACCAAGATTCAAATTGTCATGCTTTACTTGTTGCAACACCTAATAATAAGCCTGATTCTAATTTTTATACATATTACTTTTATACTAACAATGGGTTTAAAAAAATATCAAAGATTACAACAGGAAATACTATAAAACATATTTTATCTACTGACTTAAAAACAATATTAGTACCATATCCCAAATTAAAAGAACAAAAAAAAATAGCCACTTTTCTCACAGCAGTAGATAAAAAAATAGGACAACTACAACAAAAGAAAACCCTTTTAGAGCAATACAAAAAAGGTGTAATGCAGCAAATATTTAGCCAAGAATTACGGTTTAAAGATGATGATGGGAATGCGTATCCTGAGTGGGAGGAAAAGAAGTTGGGAGAGGTTGCAACAAAAGAATCTTCAAACATTTCTGCAAATAAGATTGAAGAAAATTTTGGAGAATATAAAATTTATGGAGCATCTGGTTTTCTGAAAAACATTGATTTTTATAGAGAAGAAGAACCATATATTTCAATAGTTAAGGATGGGGCTGGTGTTGGCAGAACCTTACTGTGTGATACTAAATCTTCTGTATAGGGAACTTTGGATATAATAAAACCTAAAATCAATGCTAATCTTTACTTTATTTATTCATTATTAAATAATATTGATTTTACAAAATATATTACAGGAAGTACTATTCCTCATATATATTTTAAAGATTATTCTAAAGAAAAAATTAAACTTCCTTCAATAAAAGAACAAACCAAAATCTCCAATTTTTTATCTGCAATAGATGATAAAATAGAGAAAGTAGACACCCAAATAGAACACACCCAACAATTTAAAAAAGGCTTATTGCAGCAACTATTTGTTTAAAAAAAGAATATCAGACAAGGTTATGATATCATCATTTTACAAAATATTTGTTAGTAATTTAGTACAGGATATATTGAGCGGGGTGTAGATTAAACTTTGTCTATTAGGTTTTTTCGCATTTTTAAAAATAATTTAATTTTTCTATTGTATGTAATTATCATAACTTGTAGTTTTAATAGTATTATAGCGATTATTAAAATTTAAACAGATATAAGAAAAGGAATAACCTTAAATTTTCTGTTGTATGTAATTATCGTTTAAATATTTCGTTATTAGGAAGAAGATTAGGCTATCTTTAACATAAACATAATTCTCAGGGCACGATATTTACTTATTTATTGTAATATTCTAATTAAATGAACAAACACATCTTTTTGATGATCTTTGTGGTAAGTCTGACTACATTGTCATTAGCACAACAATCTGCAATATATACCAATGATTTAGTATTATATAATCGGGCAAAGGAGTTATATCATAATAAACAATTTTTGGCAGCTCAGAATTTATTTGATAAAGTGAGTGAATCGGTAGAGGACGAGAGCGTAAAAGCGGATTGTGTCTATCATATTGCTAACTGTGCGGTTTGGCTAAATCAAAAAGGAGCTGATCAATTAATGGAGGATTTTGTTGCTAAATATCCTACTAATATCAAACGTAATAATGCATTTCTTGATGTAGCCAATTATTATTTTGATAACGGCAAATATGCCTATGCTCGCAAATGGTATGATAAGGTAGATGAGAGTAATATGGGTCGTTCTGAAAAAGAAAAATTTAATTTTAATAATGGATATGCTTATTTTAAAATCCAACGATTTAATGAGGCAAATAAGTATTTGAGCCGTGTTCAGGATACTGAAGAGTATGGGGCTAAAGCAAAATATTATTTAGGGTTTATTGCCTATGAAGGGGATAATTATAAGGAAGCTGATAAACTTTTTGATGAGGTAAAAGATCTAGATACATATAATAAGAACTTGTCCTATTTTCAGAGTGACATGAATTTTAAAGCCGGAAAGTTTGATGAGGCAATAAAAGAAGGGTTGGCGCAATTGCCAAAATCTAATCCAACAGAAAAATCTGAATTAAATAAGATTATTGGGGAGAGTTATTTTAATCTAGGAGAATATGGCAAATCGATACCTTATCTACAAAAATATAAAGGTCTTAAAGGTAAATGGAGTAATACGGATTATTACCAATTGGGTTACGCTTATTATAAACAAGAAGATTATAATAACGCAATTTCTGAATTTAATAAAATTGTGGGAGGGGATAATGCCACAGCACAGAATGCTTATTACCATTTAGCAGAATCATATCTAAAAACAGATCAAAAGCAGCAGGCATTAAATGCTTTTAAAAATGCTTCTGAAATGGATTTTGAAGCTAAAATTAAAGAAGATGCTAAGTATAATTATGCTAAATTAAGTTATGAAATTGGCAATTCTTATGAAAGCGCGCCATCTGTATTACTTTCTTTCTTAGAGACGTATCCTAAAACAGAGCATAAAGAAGAAATACAAGGGTTGCTTATTAGTTCTTATATTACTTCTAAAAATTATAAAGAAGCAATGGTGTTGCTAGAATCGAGTCGTAATTTTGAAGATAAGTTAGTGTATCAAAAAGTGGCTTTTTATCGTGGAGTAGAATTGTTTGAAGGAGATAATTATTCGGAAGCCAAAATATATTTTGATAAATCTTTGGGCGAACCAAGAGATGCCAAGTTTACAGCAAAGGCACGTTACTGGAAGGCAGAATGTGATTATTTATTAAGCAATTATAAGGATGCTTTGCTTGGGTTTAAACAATATAAAGAAAGCTCTGAAGCGATTAAAACCACAGAATATAAAACAATTGATTATCATATAGGATATACCTATTTTAAACTAAAAGAATACATACAGGCAGCAGAATATTTTGAAGCATTCACCAAGAAAAAAAATGAGGATGAGGCTAGTGTAACAGATGCGTATCTAAGATTGGGAGATAGTTATTTTATATCTAGTAAATATTGGCCAGCAATGGAAGCGTATAACACAGCTATTTCTAGAAATGGATCAGATGCAGATTATGCACATTATCAAAAAGCAATAAGTTACGGTTTTGTAAATAAAAACGATAAAAAAATCAAAGATTTAGAACAGTTTTTGGAGAAATATAAGGAATCAACTTATAGAGATGATGCAATGTTTGCTTTAGCCGATGTATATATATCTGAAAATCAAATTAGGGAAGGGATTAACGCTTATGATCGTTTGGTGAAAAATATGCCTAGAAGTTCGTATGTGCCAAAAGCATTACTGAAACAAGGATTGGTCTATTATAATGGAGATAAAGGCAATCAGGCCTTAGTAAAATTTAAAGAAGTAGTAGCAGAATTTCCAGGAACAGAAGAAGCAATACAGGCAGTAAATACAGCTAGATTAATATATGTAGATTTAGGTAGAACAGATGAATATGCTAGTTGGGTAAAAGGATTAAGTTTTGTAGATGTTACCGATGCAGACCTAGATAATACCGTGTATGAAGCAGCAGAAAAACAATTTTTAGAAAACAATGATGCATCTGCTATAAATGGGTTTACTAAATACTTAAAAGAGTTCCCTAATGGGCAACACGCCTTAAAAAGTCATTTTTATTTAGCACAATTATACTTCAAGCAAGGGGATAAACAAGCAGCTATACCGCATTATGAAAATGTTTTGTTACAAGAGCGTACAGAGCATACCGAGCAATCGTTAGCTAGATTATCACAAATATATTTAGAAAACAAAGAGTATAAAAAAGCTATACCTGTACTAGAAAGATTAGAGAGGGATGCAGATTTTCCGAAGAATATCATTTTTGCACAATCTAATCTTATGAAATCACATTATCAACTGGTACATTATCCAAAAACTATAGAATATGCAGAAAAAGTGTTGTCGAATCCCAAAATACAGAATGATGTAAAAAGTGATGCGCAGATTTTTATTGCCAGAGCTGCGTTACAGACAGCAGATGAAGACCGTGCAAAGAAAGCATACACCGAAGTAAGTAAAATCGCTACGGGAGAATTGGCAGCAGAAGCATTGTATTATGATGCTTATTTCAAAAATAAAGAGGGGGATTATAAAACTTCTAATGCTATCATTCAGCAGTTAGCCAAAGATTATTCTGGTTATAAATTATATGGAGCAAAAGGCTTGGTATTAATGTCTAAAAACTTCTATGGTTTAAAAGATGCATATCAGGCAACATATATCTTAGAAAGTGTGTTAAAAAACTTTTCGAGTTATCCAGATGTAGTGCAAGAGGCAAAAGTGCAATTAAAAACAATCAAAGAGGAAGAGGCAAAAACTAATTCCTCCATTCAGATAGATAAGTAAGAAACGGTAAAAAAACGACTCGTATTGTATGTCCATATATTTTCAAGAAAACAGTAATTCCAAAAGATTATTTGGATCATGTAGATTTATAATAGTTTTTTTAATTAGTATTATAGCAATAGAAACAAGTGAAGCGCAAGAAAAAGAAGAAAAAAATATAGAAACGGAACGCGTAGTAATCGTTAAGGCATATACGCCAACAATCAGCGATGCTTTTAAGATTAAAGCAACACCAGTATTAAATGACTCTGTAAATCAGCAAAAAAAACAAATTCGGTATAGTATATTTTCTGTTCCGGTAGCATCTACATTTTCACCAGAAAAGGGAAAAGCGGCTAATTTAGATAAGCCTAAACAAATACCTCTTTATGATAATTATGCTACTTTAGGGTTTGGTAATTATACGTCTGTATTGGCAGAATTCTATAGCAATTTTCAGATTAATAGATCAGATAATGTAGGTGTGTATCTGCATCATAATTCTTCTCAGGGCGGAATTAAAGATATAGAATTAGATGATAAATATTATAATACTTTTTTAGATCTTAACTATACATCTAGAACAAAAAAGTATAGCTATGGTTTAGAGGCAGGGGTAGAGCATCAGTTGTATAACTGGTATGGGTTGCCAAAAACACCAATATTAACACAACCTGAAATGGACGAAATAAAGCCGCAGCAAAATTATTATGGTGCAAAATTAGGAAGCAAATTTCTGTTTGAGGATTCTTTTTTTAAGAAATTATCTGCTGAGTATCGGTATTTTGGGGATGCGTTAGGCTCTGTAGAGCATCATGTAGATGTAAAACCTACATTAGAATTTGAAGTAGGGGAGGAACGCATAACTACTAATGTGATTATTGATTATTTAGGAGGTGGGTTTAGCCGAAAAAAAGATTTTATACTACAAATCCCTAATGAGTATAGTATACTTAATTTAGGGATTAATCCTAGTTTGGTTGTTCTTAGGGATAATCTTACGGTTAATCTAGGTGCAGCAATATATTATAGTATAGATGCTAAGAATAACAATAATAATAACTTTTTTATATACCCAAAAGTAACTGCATCTTACCAATTGTTAGATGAGATGGTTATAGTATATGGAGGGTTAGAAGGTGAGTTGAAACAAAACACCTACAGGGATGCTGTGCAAAGTAATCCATATGTTTCTCCCACTTTATATCTTACTCCCACTAATAACCAATATGATGGTTTTTTAGGATTAAAAGGAAAGGTGTCTGAAATACTTAGTTATAATCTTAGAGGAAGTTATTCTGCAGAGAACGACAAACCACTTTTTATAAACAATCCCGTTTCTACTTTTCAGTTAAAAGGATATGATTATGGTAATTCTTTTTCTTATCGTTATGATGACATAAAAACAGTAAAAGGGTATGGAGAGTTAAACATAGAGATTAATAAGAAGTTTGCCCTTGGGATAACAGGAGAATATTATAGTTATGTTACCAAAAGAGAGGAGGAGGCTTGGAATCTACCAGATATAAAAGCGTCTATATTTACAGATTATCAAATCACGGATAAATGGTTTGCTGGGATGCAATTATTTTATGTAGGTAAACGAAAAGATATTAATAATACTTTAATGTCCTCTACTTCAGAGCAAGTAATAACTTTAGACCCTTATTTTGATGCTAACTTGAATTTAGGATATAGATTTAATGACAGATTGTCTGTATTTGTTAAGGGGAATAATTTAGCGGGTAAAAATTACCATCGGTGGGTGAATTTTCCTGTTCAAGGAATACAGGTTTTAGGTGGGGTTACGTACAAGTTTAATTACTAATAGTAAGGTTGTTAGTGTTATAGTGGTTATGTAGTAAAGTTTTTGCTTTTAGTTTATTTGTTATTTTTAAATATTTAGGTGTAATAGACAAATAGTAGGCTATTTTTAGAGTATTTATTTCAAGTAGACAAATAGTAGGCTCTACTTTCGTTAAATTTTTGTTTATAAAAAAAGCATTAATATTTTTGATTTATCAAGTTAAACGGAGTTTGGCTCTGCTGGAGAGCAACCATTCAAGGGATAGATTTGATGACCGACGAAAACGTCAATAAAGAGGAGTTCAAAAGAGCTCCTTTTTTGATGTTTTTAGAGGTCTTTATGCCTTTAAAAACTCATCAATTAATTTCCTTTTTCTAACGTGAGATAATCCGTTATGATTTCTAAGTTTATTTTTTAAATCTGAAAAATGACCATCTATTGCATTGGTTGTATTAGGGATTTTTAAGTCGTAATAGTCATACCAAGTGAAGAGCCATTTTTAGTTGTTTTTTAGACTTCTGTAAGCACTTCTTAATCGTTTGTGCGTATAGTGACTTTTTCCTGTTTCAGGATTGATCGTGCGTTCATTTAAGAAGGACTTCCATTTGATATACCATTGTTTTAATCCACCTTCAAAAGACTCTTTATCTGTCATTTTCATCATGGAAACAAACTCTTTCAGCTCAATATAGGCAGGAAGTTTAGGGTTTTTAGTTAGGTATCTTCGTATAATGGCTACTTGATGAAATTGACACATTTGAACTGGGACTTTCTCGAAAGATTGAAGTAAACCTGTACGTCCATCACAAACAATAGCTACTACTTCAAACCCTTTAGAATTCAATTCATTTATACCTTGAATGTATAACATATTAGTTTCTGTCTTTACGTAGTATTTTAATAAGTTCTCTTTAGTATAAGCATCTTTAAAAAGCATTACTCCAAAGTTCCTACCCCAGTATGTTGTATCCATTAATACTACAACCTTTCTTGATTCTTTTTCAGGGATATTAACGTTGTGTAAATCAATCTTTCTTTGGATAGTTCGCTTGGAGCATTTGTACTTGTTAGCTAGCTGTTGATAAGTTTGTTTTCCTTTGCTATATTCTAACCAAATAGTTGATGGGTTTAATCGTATTCCTTCAGTAAATTGTTTTTTACAGACATAACATTTATATAGCTGTTTTCCCCTAAGAATTCCATTTTTCTTGAGTATTGAACTCTGACAATAAATACATTTTTTTTATTCAAAACTTTTGATTTACGTTTAGCTCAACAATAATAAGGGTTTTGAAGGTTTTCAGCCTACTATTTGTCTATTACGCCAATATTTATAATGGATTAAAAAACATGTAATTAATAAATAATCTTGAGTTCAACTAATAAATGCAACAGTTCGATTTGAGCATTGTGTATAATTTTTTCAAAACAGAAAAGTAGAAAAACCTACCTTTCCTGTTTTGATGGAAGTATAACTTGCGGTCTCAAATCGCCAAAAAAGAAGTTGCATGGCACACTTAACCCAAAAACAAAGATACACAATCTGTTGTATGCTAAAACAAGGCTATAAGAAGTCTGAAATTGCAAGATCTATAAATAAGAATAGATCTGTAATTTACAATGAAATTAAACGGAATTCTGATAAACGGAACGGTGTTTATAATGATGAACTAGTAAACAAAAAATATGCTAAACGTCAAAAGGAGAAGCCTAAATACAAGCGTTTTACAAGTTCCATTAAAGAGGAAACAGAAATCTTGTTACAAGAAGATTATAGCCCCGAACAAGTTGTCGGTACTCTTAAAAAGCAAAATAAGACAACTGTTTCTGTAGAGCGGATTTACCAGCATATTTGGGAGGATAAGAAGAATAAAGGAAGTTTACATAGCCATCTGCGTAGGAAAGGAAGAAGGTATCGAAAACGCGGAGTAGCTAAGGATTCTAGAGGGATTATAAAAAACAGAATTAGCATAGAACAAAGGCCTGAAATTGTTGAAAAAAGAGAACGATTTGGAGATCTAGAAGTCGATTTAATCCTCGGTAAAAATCATAATCAAGCCATTCTCACGATAAATGATAGCGCTTCAGGAATGCTTAAAATGAAGAAAATACAATCTAAACAAGCAACTGTTGTTACCAAAGCTATCAATGAATTATTAGAAGATTGGAAACCTTATTTACATACCATTACTGCTGATAATGGAAAGGAGTTTGCAGGGCATCAACAAGTTGCTGATAATTTAAATATTGACTACTTTTTTGCCCGTCCATATCACTCTTGGGAAAGAGGTTCTAATGAAAACTTAAATGGACTAATTAGGCAATATTTTGCAAAAGGATCTGACTTTACAAACATAACAGATCAACAAGTAAAGGAAGTAGAAACTAAATTAAATAACAGACCTAGGAAAAGGTATAACTATGAAAATCCTATATTTGTTATGGAACAATTATTATTTAATCATAATGTTGCATTTATGACTTGAATTCAGCAATAGATTGTGCTAATTTTGTTAAAATATAAAATTTTGCAACAGTGCCATTTTTTTAGTTAAGAACAATTTTAAACACAGTATTTTGATTTCCCTTTGTTACTTTGATAAAGTAAATTCCACTATTTATAGTAGTCAGATCAATCTGATTTTCTACTTTTCTAGGTTTGGTCACCTCTTTCCCAAGAATATCATAAATTGTGTAAAAATAATTTTTTGAGTCTACAGGTAATTTAATATTTAATAATCCAATAGATGGATTAGGGTATATATAAATCGTTAATTCATTTTCTACGTCTTTTGTTTGGGTCACATAAAAAAGTTGGGGAGAATCCTTAAGTTTGCATAAAAAATGGAATGAATTTTTCAATAATTTCTTCAATTTTGCCAGAAGGACTATTAACTCATTTTGATATTGTTGATTTTAAAGAATTGGGCAATTTACAAACTAAGCAAGACTGTTTTTATATCTATTTAGATGAGAAAAACATAATCCCCAAAGAATATAGGTCTTTTGAATATGAGTCCAAAGGTTTTTATGACAGGAAACAAATACAAGACTTTCCCATAAGAGGTAAAGCAGTTTATTTATGTATAAGAAGGCGAAGGTGGCGTAATAAGGTCGACAAATCAAAAGAAGTAAAAAGTGATTATTCTATTATAGCTGAGGGTTCAAAATTAACCATTGAACTTTCAGATTTTTTAAAAGATACAGGTAGAGACTCGAGAAGATACAATAAGTAAAATATCTAGTTATTACGGTGTTAAAGCCAATTTGTTGCAACGCCATTATAAGAAAAAAATCAGTGGTTTTAAGGACTGGGAACAGTTAAGTCACTCCGAAGATTATTTAATTTATCCTGAAAACATTGGAGAACATTTAAGCATCGACGAAGTGAGTCTGTCTAAAGGAGAACTCTATACCTTTGTCACCAACAAAAATGGAAGAGGAAAGAAAAAAACATTAGTAGCCTCTATAAAGGGCACAAAAAGTCAAGATATTATTGGTGTTTTAAACAAAATTCCATTAGATAAAAGAAAATTGGTAAAGGAAATAACCCTTGATATGGCAAACAATATGCAATTGGCTTCAAAAATGTGTTTCCCTGAATGTTACTTGGTTACAGATCGTTTCCACGTTGTAAAACTAATAATGGAAGCCCTGCAACATTTAAGAATAAAATACAGGTGGGAGGAAATAGAAAAAGAGAATCAAGCAATCAAAATTGCAAAAGAACAAGGGTTAAAATACATTCCATTTAGTTTTGATAATGAGGATTCTCCCAAGCAATTATTAGCAAGAAGCCGTTATATTATTGCTAAAAAACCTAACCAATGGACAGAAAACCAAAAGATAAGAGCTGAATTATTATTTAAGAAGTATCCCCTTTTATATCAGGCATACAAGCACACCCTTGAGTTTAGAAACATATATGAAGAAACCTCTAGAGAAATAGCAAAAGAAAAAATAATAAACTGGATGCAAAAAACAAAGCTTCTAAATATGACAGTCTTTAATACCGTGGTTAACAGTTTAAATTATCACTTAGAAACTATTTTGAATTTCTTTATAAAAAGACATACAAATGCAAATGCAGAATCTTTTAACTCCAAGATAAAGTTGTTTAGAGCAAACTTAAGAGGGGTAGTTGATGTGAAATTTTTTCTCTTTAGAATGGAAAAACTTTTTGCCTAATCCCCAGAATATTTATGTGAGCCCTTTTGTTCCTAAGCTGATATCTACATTAGCTTCTAAAATACCTCTACCGTGTGTGCCTACTCGTAATAAGTTACTGCTCTTTTGAATTTCAATATCCATAATATGTGTATTTGGAAATACACCTGCTTTCTCCCAGTCACTCATTGTATCCTCTTTAAAATACATTCCATTATCAGTACCTATAAAAAGAGCAGAAGGATTGCTAAATAAACTTCCGTCGTAATATGCAATAGCCCCTGCAGGAACATTAGGCAAATTGTTACCACTTATATTTTGCCAAGACATTCCTGCATCAGTAGATTCAAATACTTTATGGTTATTAGTATATCCCGCTAATGAAATATAAACATGGTCAGGGTTGTTAGGATTGACAACTATGTCCTGTACAAATTCATTAACTGGTAGTGTAACAGTTGTCCAATTATTAGAATAGGTATCTTTAATAAATATTTTTGATAAATAATGTCCAGTACCAAAAATATCTCCTGTATATACTCCGTAATTTTCAACGGCATACATTCGTTCTCCATTAGAGGGAGCTACTGCTAATAAATCTATAGGGTTTCCATCTGCTAATGATGGACTTATAGCATACCAAGAATCGCCTTGATTTGTGGATCGATATACTTCGCTATAAGCTGCAATAATTGTGTTTGGGTTATTTTGATCTAAAGTAAAAGGAGTTTCCCACTCAGCGGAAGGAGTTCCAGGTATGTTTGCTGAAATAGTACTTTTACTACCGTTTATGAATCGATATATAAGACCATTCTGAACAGAATTATACCGTATATTAGCATTAGTAGGGTCAATCTCTTGATGCATTCCATCTGCAGTAGGAGCAGCTTGTATCCACGTACCGTTCGATTCTCTAAATACATTACCATTATCTTGTGATCCACCAGAGACTACATTTGGATCAGATTGAGAGGTGGCAATGTCAAAAAATTGTGTTATAACTAATCCATTAGATAAGTTGGTAAATTGATCAGTATTAATATTTACTGTATGTATTCCACCATCATTGCATAAATATATCCGATCATTTTGTAATGGGTTAATAAATGCGTTTCGCATATCTACATGTATTAAAGGTAGACCGTAATAGCCAAGCCAGTGACTTATCTGAGAATAAGTTGCTCCTCCATCTGATGATTTATACATATCAAACCAACCAGTGTATATGTGATTCTGATTAGATGGAGATATCATTACTATTCCATCATAAGTATAGGCATTAGATAGACTAATAACAGATCCAAAACTAGCACCACTGTTTGTAGATTTATGTAAATTATTATTTTGGCTTACATATACTGTATTGGGATTTAATGCAGTTACAACAATACGCATATATTTGGAGCCTCCCCAATAACTTATTTGGTTAAAACTAATACCGGCATTAATACTTCTATAAAATGTATTGTCATTTTGGTTTACATAATAAATTATATTAGAATCTCCAGGTTTGAACTTAACATCTGTGATTTTTCCATATGCTACTTTATTAACGGTGTTAAAACCATCAGTTGTACGGTATAAACCATCTTCAGTTCCTACAAGTAATATATTAGAATTGTTTGGATCTTGTTCCATCCAGTATATTCTAATATTGTCACTAAAATTAAAAGTCAATGCTGTTGCATTCCAAGTATTTCCTCCATCAACAGATTTGTAAATTCCAATACCCGAAGGACCATACCAGACCCGATCACTAATAGCTATATAAATTATGTTTGGATTAACTTTGTCTATGGATATACTACTTATAGCTAGGTATGGAAGGTTATCACCAATAGGGGTATATGTATTTCCTCCGTCGGAAGTTTTCTAAATACCTCCATTAGCAGATCCGACATAAAAAATATTTGGATTTGTAGGATGAAAATCTATTGCATTGGTACGACCTAGCCCTATCTGTACACCTAAATCTTGATTATAAGATATATTACTCCATTGTAAAGTACCATAAGAACCTAGAGTTTTTTTATCTTCATTATTTATTCTTGAAATTTCATTAATCTCTCTTGCTTTAGAAAGATCAACTAATTTACCATCTTTAGTATGTCTATATTTCCAAAATGATCTCCATCTCATATATTTTACAAACTCTCCATCTCTAAATTCACCTTCAGAAAGTTGAGCCCTACTTTTATTAGGGTATTTTTTACGAAAATAGGAGTCAGATTTAGTTGTAATTTCATAAAAATTTAGAGGTCTGTTTCCTTTGAATATATCTTTTAAGGATTCTTGAGAATTAATAAGAAAGGGCATAAATACCACAAATATTAAAACATAATAACTTTTAACCATTTTGCATGTTTTTAGTTAAAAAAATATAAATGCAACGTTAAAAAAAGAAAGTCAGTTTTAGTGTATAATAAAATACTATTTATAGCCCAATAAGCTTAAAAGTTACATATTTTATTTATAATTAACAAATCATGTGGTTTAAACTTTTTTGATTCTGGCGAAAAATAGTTTTTTTATTCAAAACTTTTGATTTACGTTTAGCTCAACAATAATAAGGGTTTTGAAGGTTTTTACCCTACTATTTGTCTATTACGCCTTTTTTTATTCAATTGAAGTGTTTTTTGAACTTCATAGCAGCTCCATAACTGTATCCGTCCGATTATGGGTGTTGTTTTTTAATTCGGAATTCTTTATGTCTAATTTAATTAGGGGTTATTCTATTTGTTTTGAATTTTTCTTGGTTTAAAGTTTTTATTTTAACATTTTATTAAAATAAGCTACTGTTTTTTGATGATAGAATATTTTTTATAAAAGGTAAGTTAATTCATACGTTATATTGGTGTTTTTTCTGATTTTTTATGTGATTATTATTTAGTATGTATTTGTATTTTTACAGATAAATTAAGTATTATAAGGTGTTTGTGTTTAATTGTTTAAAAAATGTTTTGTTTGTTTTTTGTTTGGATGTTGTTAGTATAAATATGTATTTAATCGATGTTTTAAGACTTATAACGATTTTTTTTTAATTGATTTAAATTTAGATTGATCTATGGTTTTAACAAAAAATTAATTGCGGCTATAATTTAATTCTATATAACACAAACTCAATGAATAATTTATTTTTAACAGCAGTTTTGTTCGTCGTAAGTCTTGGTTATTCTCAATTAAACTATTGGCATGAGATAACAACTAATTCAAAAAGTGGAATAACGAGAAAAAATAATTTGCCTCAGAACACTCTTTTTAATTTAGATGTACGCCAAGTAAAAGAAGTTCTAAAAGGCTCTCCCATGAGAGGGAAATCGTTTAATTCCAAAACGGGTACAATTATGTCGTTTCCAAATGAAAAGGGAGAAATGGAGTTGTTTAAAGTATTTGAAGCGCCAATAATGCATCCAGATTTAGCAGCAAAGTATCCAGATATAAAATCCTATGCGGGTCAAGGAATAGATGATCCAACAGCAATCATTCGTTTTAGTATATCACCAAAAGGATTGCAAAGTATGCGATTGTCTAGTAAATCTAAATCAGTATTTATTGAGCCATACTCTACTAATGGAGATGTTTACACCATTTATTCTAAAGATCAAAAGACGGAAATTCCTGAAAAATTAAATTGTTTAGTAGGTAAAGATTATAAGCGATCCAAAAAAAAATCAAGTAATAAGCAGATAAATGCTAATGATGGGTTATTAAGAACTTTTAGACTGGCGGTAGCTTGTACCGGAGAATATTCTGAATTTCATTTGCAGGATCAAAACATTGATTATTGGGAATCTGATTATGTGAAAAAAGGAGCTGTATTGGCAGCCATGCATGCTACTATGACACGTGTTAATGGGATTTTTGAAAGAGATTTTTCGATATCAATGCAATTGGTATCTAATAATACAGATATTATATTTTTAGACTCGGAAACAGACCAATTAACCGATAATGATTCTTATTCACTAATAAATGAAAGCCAAAAGGTGTGTGATGAATATATAGGCTATACTAATTATGACATAGGTCATACTTTTAGTACAGGTGGCGGGGGTCTTGCAGAATTATATTCGCCTTGTACCAGTAGAAAAGCCAGAGGTATTACGGGTAGTAGTTATCCAATAGGAGATGCTTATGATGTGGATTATGTTGCTCATGAAATGGGTCATCAATTTGGAGCAGAGCATACTCAGAATAATTCTTGCAATCGATCATGGTACTCCTCTGTAGAACCAGGAAGTGCATCCACTATTATGGGGTACGCAGGAATTTGTAGACCTAACATACAATCGAATAGTGATGATTATTTTCATGCAATAAGTATTCAGGAGATTTGGGAAAATATAACTGTAGGATATAGTACTTGCGGAGAAAAGAGCAGTACAGGTAATACAGCCCCTATCGCTGATGCGGGATCGGATTTTACAATTCCTATATCTACACCATTTGTTCTAAAGGGTAATGGTGTAGACCAAGATCATAATAATGCATTAACTTATTGCTGGGAACAAATGGATTATGAAGAAGCAGTAATGCCTCCTTCATCTAATTCTAGCGCCTGGCCAGCGTTTAGGTCTTTACCTCCGTCTATATCTAAAGATCGTTACTTGCCTTCGTTGTCATCAATAAATCAAGGTGTTAACTATTCTAAATGGGAGGTGCTTCCTTCTGTGTCTAGAACAATGAACTTTAGGTTGACAGTAAGGGATAATATATCAGGAGGTGCCTCTTCTGCTTGTGATGATATGAAAGTGATTGTAACAAGTTCTGCAGGTCCTTTTTTGGTAGAAAAACCTAACGAAAATATTATTTGGTATGCAGGATCTAGTGAGGAAATAATATGGGATGTTGCTGGTACAACAAGTAATGGGGTTAATGCTGAAAATGTAGATATATTGCTATCTACAGATGGTGGGATGAGTTTTCCTATTGAATTGGCTATAGCTGTGCCAAATGATGGGGCACATTATATACAAGTTCCAAATTTATCAGGTACAAAGAATAGGATTATGGTAAAAGGATCGGGGCATATATTCTTTGATACATCTAACTCTAACTTTGAAATTGTGTCGCAATTAAGTGTAGATGAAAATGTATTTGATCAATTTTCATATCATCCAAACCCAGTAGAAAATACATTACACCTTACTTTTAACCCTATAGGAATCAAAGAAAAAATAAATATAATATTATACGATATTAGTGGACGTACTGTGTATGCTAAATCCCAAGAAGCAACTTCTCATTTCGAGACTGTATTAGATTTACATAAATTAACATCTGGTATGTATATGATGAATGTTAAACAAGGAAAAAGAAGCCAACTAGCTAAAGTTGTAATTAGATAAGTTCTATGGTATAAATTTTACTTTTTTATTTTTTAAGCGCGAAGTGGTTTAAACTTTTTTGATTCTGTCGAATAATGTTTAAACCACTTCGCGTATCATTTTAGAAGTACAGTAAATACATATGGAAAATATTATAATCATCGTGTTTAAATAGTTAAGGGCCAAGTTCTTCTTATTTGGTGTCGGTGTCAGGGTCTGTATAATAATTGTAGCATAAGCTTCATCAAACATAAAAAACTTTTTAGAAAGTCTTTATACGTTTTAGATTGGTTTTCTGCACTTTATTATTTATTTACTTTATCGTTCTGATATACGGATTCTTCATTTTTGGTGTAAAGAAGGGACTTGCTATAGCTTTTTTTAAAAATTCCTGTTGATTAAAAACAATCATCGTATTTAAAATAGAACTCAAAATATAAATTTTAGGGGAAACTCGGATAAATATTTAGATTAATTAAGGCTAGGGTAAACCATGCATAGAATATAGTCGAATAAATAAGTGTTTTAACGATTATGTGTTTAATTTTTTACGGATAAATCAACAGAATGTCTTTAAGTAGGGGTATTTTTGCCGCATTATTATAATAATCGCATATATGTTAATAATATCATAATGCAAAAAAGTAAAAATATTTTATTATAAAGAACAAACAAATGAAAATGAAAAGTGTTTTAAAAGTTTTATTAGTTGCTTTTATTAGTGCAAACTTAATAAGTTGTTCAAAAGAAGAAGAGTCTTTTCCTAACTTAAATACGGACACGGACAAAGAAGCTCCAATTCTACCGGATAGGTTTAAAATTACAGTTGACGATAGTGGTAAAGCTTTTCTTTATTGGGAGTATGGTTCTGATAATGTAGGGGTAACTTCTTATGAGATTAAACAAAATGACAAAGTAATAAAGGTATTAGAAGTTTCTAAAAACTATTTTACTGTAGAGAAATTAGAACCGATGATTGATTATACTTTTGCTATCATTGCAATAGACAAAGCAGGTAATAAAAGTGTAGAAAGAAAAAGAAGTACTAAGTTTATACCTTCTGACCCTAATATAGACAAAGAGGTTCCTGTTATTTCTAAATTTGTGATTTCAAACCAAGTTAATGATAATGTGACTCTTTCATGGGATAGCAGTGATACTGACATTGCTTCCTTTCAAATAAAGTTAAATGGCAATATAATTGCTACAATTTTAAAAAACATTTCTTATTATAAAGTAAAGATTTCGCCAAATATCGATCATAATTTTTCAGTAGTAGCGATAGACAGAGCTGGTAATGTGAGTCAAGAGAAAAAAGTTACAGCTAATTACTTTCCTCCTAAAAACAATATTGTTTCTACCATCAATGGAGAAATTTTTATTCCTTCAAATAAGTTAGGTAGTTTTGCTAAAATAGTAACGGACACTAATACAGGAAAAGAAAATGTAAGTGTAAGTTTTGATCTAATAAAAAGAGGAAATATTATTTCATCATTAAGCGCTTTTAAAATGATTATTTCTAAAGAAATGTTATCAAAAGGTAGTCGTTATGATTTAATAAATAAATCCCCTGAATTAGTGATTACGTTTAGCCATGAATCTAAATTTTATACTAAATTTACCCCTAGCTCTACGTTGGAAATTTTAAATTTTTCTGATGAAAAAATAGAAGGTGTCTTAGTTGGGTCTATGCAAGATGAATTGTCTAATAACAAAATAGATATAAACATAAAGTTTAGTTTAAGTTTTTAATCTATATTTTTTTAATCTAATAAATCTCTGTTTACTAATTTGATAAACAGAGATTTATTATTTATTAGGTATGCCGCATTTTTTTTTGCAATAAATTCGTAAAGAAAATGGTATAAATGAATATTTACTAGAGATGGGCTAGAAGTGTCCTTCTTTTTGGTTTTAGAAATAGTTAAAAAAAAGCCAATTCAATTTTTTGAATTGGCTTTTTTTGTTACTTATGCAAAAACTAAAATGTTTCGTTTGATTCTTTTAGTTTTTCAGTATTTTCTACCAATTGCAATTCGTCTATTATTTTTTGAATATCCCCATTAATAATATTTCCAAGATCATAAAGAGTTAATCCAATACGATGTTCTGTAACACGTCCTTGGGGATAGTTATAAGTTCTAATCTTAGCAGACCTATCTCCTGAAGAAACCATACCTTTTCGTTTTTCAGAATCTGCTGCTTGTTTTTTTATTAATTCGGCTTCATATAGACGAGACCTTAGTACTTTTAAGGCTTTTTCTAGATTTTTATGTTGCGATTTTTGATCCTGACAGCTTACTATAATACCAGTAGGCTCATGGTGTAGCTTTATAGCAGAATAGGTTGTGTTTACAGACTGACCTCCAGGACCAGTTGATGTAGTTCTTTCGATCCTAACATCTTGCATGTCTAACTCTACATCAAATTCTTCTGCTTCAGGTAATACCATTACGGTAGCGGCACTGGTGTGTACACGTCCTTGGGTTTCGGTTTGAGGTACACGCTGTACTCTATGTACGCCAGCTTCAAATTTTAGTGTTCCGTAAACATCTTCTCCATTAATTTCGAAAATAACTTCTTTGTATCCTCCACTCGTTCCTTCATTCATATCTACAACACTAGTACTCCATCCTTTGTTTTCGCAGTATTTAGTATACATACGGAATAAATCTCCAGCAAAAATACTAGCTTCGTCTCCTCCTGTACCAGCACGAATTTCCATAACGCAGTTCTTGGCATCTTCAGGGTCTTTAGGAACGAGCATAAACCGAACTCTTTCTTCTAGAGCAGGTAGTTCTTCTTTAGCCTCTTCCATTTGTATTTTGGCAATTTCTATCATTTCAGGATCACTCCCGTCTGCTAGAATCTCTTCGGCTTCTTTTAAATTATTTGTAAGTTCAATATAACGCTCTCGTACATCCATAAGAGCTTTTAGATCTTTATATTCTTTATTGAGCTTGATGTATCTTTTTTGATCTGATATAATGTCTGGCTGAATAATCAAATCATTCACTTCATCAAAACGTTGCTTTACAATATTTAATTTATCAATCATATGTGTTCCTTGCTGTCTATAGAGTCTACAAAAGTAAGCTTTTTTGTTAAATGTGCATACTTCAGATATGAGATTCTGATATTGTAACTTAATGTGTGTTTATCTAAATTAAATAAGAGAATATAATTGGGGGTTGTTTTGTTTTGAAACTTGTTATTCTGTAGGTTACAATTAGTGTATAGGATGAAATAGATGTGTATTTAAGCAATAAATATGTTGTATTTATGTTTTTAAGATAAGTAAATATATTAGTTAATGGTTGTCTGATATATGGAATTCAATTTTGTTATGTGTTAAATAAATCTAAAAGAGTTGCTAATTTTCTTGTTTTAAAAAAAACTTAAACTTTTTGTAACATTTCGGTAACACTATACGTATAATATTATGTAGAAGCCCTAAAAAGAAACCACAAATTAATTTCAAGGAAATATAAATGAGACAACTTAAAATTACGAAGCAGGTTACGAATCGTGAAACTGCATCGCTAGATAAGTATTTGCAAGAAATAGGTAAAGTAGACCTTATTACTGCTGATGAAGAAGTAGAATTAGCTCAACGGATAAAAGCGGGTGATGAAAGGGCTCTTGATAAATTAACAAAAGCTAATTTGCGTTTTGTGGTGTCTGTAGCCAAACAATATCAGAACCAAGGGTTGACACTTCCTGATTTAATAAATGAGGGGAATCTAGGGTTAATTAAAGCTGCTAAGCGTTTTGATGAGACTAGAGGTTTTAAGTTTATTTCTTATGCCGTATGGTGGATTCGTCAGTCAATTCTTCAAGCTTTGGCAGAACAGTCTCGAATTGTTCGTTTGCCTTTAAATAAAATTGGTTCCATAAATAAGATAAATAAAACGTATGCTTTCTTAGAGCAATCTCATGAGCGCCCACCAAGTGCTGAAGAAATTGCAAAAGAACTGGATATGACAATCAATGATGTTAAAGAATCTATGAAAAATTCTGGGCGTCATGTAAGTATGGATGCTCCTCTTGTAGAGGGAGAGGATTCTAATCTGTATGATGTACTTAATTCTGGTGAGTCTCCAAATCCTGATAGAACATTATTGCATGAGTCATTACGTACTGAAATTGAACGTGCTTTGGAAACGCTAACACCAAGAGAAGCAGATGTTATTCGTTTATATTTTGGTCTTGGTGATCAACACCCAATGACTCTTGAAGAAATTGGAGAGACATTTGATTTAACTCGTGAGCGAGTGCGTCAAATTAAAGAAAAAGCTATTCGTAGATTAAAACATACATCTAGAAGCAAAATATTAAAGACTTATTTAGGATAATTTCCTAAATTTAGGATTACAAACAGTTTATAATATAACTGTTCGTTTTTTGATTGATGAATGACCTCCAGCTGATTACTGGGGGTTTTTTTGTTTGTATAGTTTAATTATCTATATTGCGAAAATCTTATAAAAGTAATGAAATAAGGGGTTTGTAAACATTTTAATCAAAAAATCAATGTCTAAAACTCTCATCAAAATATTAAAAGTAAACGGAAAAGTAAACAGAATGAAAAAACAGTACTCTGTACCTAAAATATATTGTGGAGGAGGAAATATTGAAGATTGGGACTCTAAAACAGAAGAGGAAAAGAAAATTCTTATAGAAAAAGATTGGTTTGTTTATTACCGATATAGAGACCCGTCTACTGATCTATTAGTGCAACAAAAAAGAATTAAAATAGGGAATAACTATAAAACAAAAAAAGAAAGGTACGCTATTTTAAAAGAGGTTCAGAAAAAAATTCTAACAGCTTTAGAAAATGGATATAATCCATATTTTGAACAAGATAATAACCAAAGCAAAACCATCAAAGAGGCACTAACTTTTTGTATCTCTCTGAAAAAAGATTCAATCAGCGAAAGGTATTATGCTGATCTTAAAAGAGTAGAAAAATCATTTATTTCATTTCTTCAAAATACAGGAAGAGATAATGAACTAGCAAATAAAATTGATAGAAAAATTGTTAATAGCTATCTTAATCATATTTTAATTGATAAAGGATCAAAAACAAGAAATGATGCCAAATCTCAATTAAACGGAATTTTTAATGAGATGGAAAACCAAGAGATAATCGAAAACAATTTTATAAAATCTATTCAAAACATTAAAAGAACTAAAAAGCGTAGTAGAACTTACTCAAGTAAACAAGTCAATGATATAATTTCATACGTTCAGAAAAATGATACTCAAATGTTATTGTTTATTAATTTTGTTAGCTATTTATTCTTAAGACCTGTTGAAATTATAAGGTTAACAGTAGGGGATATTAATTTACACGATAACCTTATTGAAGACAAAACAAAAACAAAAAACCTAAAGACTAAGATTATTCCATCTCTTTTAAAAGAAGATATTATTAATTACCTAAATCAATATCCCAACAGCTCTACTAACGATTTTTTATTTACTAATAAAGGAATAAGTACTTGGGATAGAAAAGAAGATGGTAGGCGTAGTTATTTTACTAATAAATATAGAAATGAAGTTAAAAAGCCCCTAAACATACCAAGTGGATATGATATCTACAGTTTTAGACATACCTATACGACCAAAATGTTTAAGTATATTACCTCACAAGGAAAAAGTAAAACTAAGCTATAGACGAATTATGTTTAATTACAGGACATACCTCTGATGCTGTATGGTCTTATATACACAATTTAGATGCTCATTTACCTGAAGATTATAGTAGCGGTCTTGTTTGGGAGGAGATAGAGTAAAATAGTGTTTTATATAGTTTGAGGGCACCCGTCGCAGACGAGCGCTAGCGGGGGATTCTGTAACTCGTTGTCATGGGGGTACTATAATTCAAATATAGAATTTATGGACTTCAAAAATTTGTCACAAATTTAGTAGCTATTCCAAGTTATGGTTAGACTTGCTATTTCTACCTTTTAAAGTCTTTAATTTTTTTATTCCGAGACTTAAATGGGTAACCCTATAAAATGAATAAACAACAAGTGCAAAAGTATTATCACGCAGAACTAGTAAAATATACTGCTTGAATAAAATTAGAATACTTAAATCATGATTCTATTAATACCTCAATAATTACGAATTCTAGATTAGTCACATCGAATAATAAAATTATCCTTTATAAGAATATCTTATTCATTTAATTTGTAAAACTGAAAAACAAACTTTAATTATGAATTTAAAAAATGTAATCCTGATATTTTTCATTTTAATTGTAGTATCATGTACAAAAAATGAAGATTTTGAAAAAGGTGAAATTGAATCTGTCGATACCAATGAAGTTGAAATGGCCTTTCCTGATAATGTTGGAGAAACTAAGATTGGTTATTATGAAGGAGAAAAAATTGAATATCAAGAAATTAATGGTGTAAGCGTTTACCAAGGAGACATCATTCTTGATAAAGATATGATTTATAAGAATGAATCAGATTTTATAGCAAAAGAAGGAGAGATTCCTGTATCAAGTAAAAGCACAGGAATTACTCATAGTAAATGGCCTAACAATACTGTTTATTATGCTTTTAGTAATAATTTTGATTATGAATCAATTGTAAATAAAGCAATCAAACATATAAAAAATAAAACAAACCTTAAATTTGTAAGAAGAACAACTCAAAAAAATTACATTTTCTTTATGCATGGGGATGGTTGTTACTCATCAGTAGGCATGACTGGTAGAGGATTGCAAAAAATTAGTCTAGGCAGAGGAGGATGTGGAACAGTTGGTATTGCTGTCCATGAAATTGGTCATGCCGTTGGATTATGGCATGAACAAAGTAGATCTGATAGGGATGAATATGTAAATATTCATTGGGATAATATTGTAGATTGGGCAAAGGGAAATTTCACATCTTATAAGAAACATAGAGGCAATGACGATTATACAAGCGAAATGGATTTTGGATCTATAATGTTGTATAGCAGTTGGGGTTTTACTAAAAATGGAAGAGCTACTATTACCAAAAAAGACGGAAGTACTTTTAGAGGACAAAGAATAGGTTTGTCTAATGGTGATATAGAAGGACTTAATAAAATGTACCCTGATAATAATCCAGACCCAGACCCAGATCCAGATCCAATTTATAAAAATGGTAATTATTACACTGTAAAAGGTTTAAAACTTTATCGATGGGAAAATGTTTGGATAATATGGAGTTGGGATCGAAATAGTTGGGGAGAAGTACGATACAATAAAAATTATAATAGATGGTATTGGATTAGAAATGTTTAATTCCCCAGCTGCTTGCAGGTATTAATTTATAATATTATAGAATACCTTTTTGACCACTAATGCTATACCATTAAGCATACTAATTTACTCGTAATTATGAGTAAATTAGTATGCTTAATGGTATAGCTTATTTTATTTATTATCAGTAAAGTGTCTTGACTTATAACTTGTATTATGTAAAATAGAGTCGGTTTTTTAAGTGGTATTGAAGGAAAAAAAAAGGGGAATAAAACGATTAATATTATGAAAGGTAATATTTTTACGTCTTAAAAAAATAATTTAAGATCATGAAGATTAACCAACGATTTAACAAGTATGTATTTATTTTCTTTTCAATATTCGCGATTTCTATTAATGGGGTAGCTCAATCTTCTTTCATTACCACTTGGGACACCTCTAATGCAGGAACATCAGGTAATACTAAAATTACCATTCCAGCTATCGGTACGTATGATGCAGATTGGGATAATGATGGGGTTTTTGACGAAAAAGATATTACAGGAACGCATACTCACACTTTTGCTGCATCAGGCACATACACCATAGCATTACGTAGTGCTGCATCAGGATTAGGAACATTAGACCGAATAGTATTTAATTATGGTGGAGATAAATTAAAGCTCCTGAAAATAAATCAATGGGGAGACTCTTCTTGGACATCTATGGAAGATGCTTTTTGGGGCTGTGAAAATTTAAATGTAGTGGCTGATGACACACCAGACTTGAGCAGGGTAACATCACTAAATAATATGTTTGTATATTGTTCAAGATTAGTAGGTAATGATAAATTTAATGACTGGAACGTTTCTAATGTGACCAATATGAAGGCTATGTTTTTTGATGCTACCGCGTTTAATCAAGACATTGGTAGTTGGGACGTTTCTAATGTAACTAATATGAAGCAGATGTTTCATTACGCTAAAGTGTTTAATCAACCAATCGGTAATTGGAACGTTTCTAATGTAACCAATATGAACATGATGTTTTTTAGAGCTAAAGCGTTTAATCAACCACTAGGTAATTGGGACGTTTCTAATGTGACCAGTATGGAATTGATGTTTGATAGAGCTACCTCGTTTAATCAAGACATCGGTAGTTGGGATTTGTCTAGCCTGGCTTATGGTGCAGGAATGTTTGATAATTCTGGAATGTCCAGAGATAATTGGGATGCCACTTTAAAAGGGTGGAATGCTCAAAAATTTGTAAAATCTAGTAGCGTCACAATTGGCGCTGATGGTTTAACTTATTGTGGCGCGATCTTGGAACGTAACAATCTGATAAATAAAGGTGTTTTTATCTTTTTTGGAGACAAAAAAGATTGTAGTGGATTAGGTGTAGGAGACTTCAATGATACGGCAGCCACAAGAATGTATCCTAATCCTACTAATGGAAAAGTACATGTAAGTGAAGAGGTAAGAAATGTGCGGATATACACTCTTAATGGTAAAAGTGTTTTTGAAACTACTTCTAAAGATTTTGACATTAGCTCTTTAGAATCTGGTATATATTTCATAGTTGTTAAAAATGAAAAAGGAATTGAAACAAAGCGTCTAGTAAAGATGTAAATAGGGGTTAAACTAATTTCATTTACATTACCAATCCAGCGCGTAAAGAACAAAAGAGCCACATATACTGTGGCTCTTTTTGGTTTGACACCCCTCCGCTAGCGCTCGTCTGTGACGGGTGCCGTTCAGAGTAAGTAGATAGTATTAGCAATAGACAATGAAGTTTTTTTGTAAGTATTGATTAAATTATATACTTTGTGGGCACCCGTCGCAGACGAGCGCTAGCGGGGGGAGATAGAGTAAATTTGATCTGTTAGTGTTATAATTATTAATAAATTCATTTTCTTTGCACTTTACACAAAATATTATGAAAATGAAAAAAACAATTACATTACTAACAATGTTAGTTTACTTCTTTACGTGGTCTCAAGAAGAAGTAGAAAAGTTCCAAAGTACGCCTAATGGACTAAATGGGTATGTGGTAAAACAATTTGAAGGGAAAGAAACATCTGAAATTTTTGAAGCTATAAAAAAATGGGGGGAATATAATATTTATAATGCTGATCACTCTATAAAGAGCAAAATCAACAATGAATATTTAATATATAAGCTGAGTTACGAAAAAGGACTACATTTTAAAACGTTAGGAGTTAATTGGTATTATGACGTTGAATTAGATACTCATATAAGAATTAAAAAGGATAGAGTTCGTTTTGATATTGATATTATTTCAATTAGACAGGCAAACCCTAAAAATGTAGCGTCTAATTCTAATGTTCAATTAATCCAAGGAAGTGAAAAATATCTCTTATTTAAAAAGAATGGCAAACCCAGAAAAAACACCCAATCCGCTAGGGATGACATTGAAGGAATTGCAAATGGAATCGTAAGCTCTGTAAGTGATGCAATATTAGGCAAAGCTGATACAGTTTCTGATAACTGGTAAAACTAAATTGAGAATATCATAACCATTTAAATATAAATTAAACACTCATGAAACCATTTAAATTAAAATCATTATTTATTTTATTATTTTTAAGCTTAGCATTATTTTCCTGCTCGAGTTCGGATGACTCTACTTCATCAGAATCAGAATCAGAATCTACCAGTTCTACTAGCACACCAGTAACAACTAATGATACTAAGAAGCCTTGTGAAGACACTAATTGTGCTAATTATAGAAACAGAGAAGAGGCGCAAAGGGATTATGAGTTGCATCCAGAATGTAGAGCAGATCTAGACAGGGATAAGGATGGGGTAGCCTGTGAAGAACCAGGTAATAGCACAAAAGATTGTTACACAACCTCTAATTGTGGATGTTCAGGAAAAACCAAAGCGGAATGTGGAACAAGTATCTGCTGCAAATGGATTGTAGGAACTGGATGTAAATGTAGTTAAAAATCCTTTTAATCTATTTTATCCAATAAAACTAAAACACTCCGTATTTATAAGGGGTGTTTTATTTTTAAATCTATAGAATTTGCTTTACACTCCCCATACCTAAAGGCGAGGGGAGTATAAAGCAATATCTAATTTTAATACAAAATTAACCAAATCCAATACTAAATACACATAGATTTAAAAAAAAATATTAAAAAAACATGTTTAAAATCGACACATCAAAAAAATGCAAAAACCCCACTACAATACTTGTAAAAACTAATGAAATTGAGAGTAAAAACCTATTAACCTAACCTAAAAAACAGGGCGAAATACACAGAACATCTACAAATTACGGTTTTACCTCATTGCACGGGTATAGCATTATATATATATTAGCATTTTCAAAAACAGTAACAAATAAACAAAACTAACAGTTATTAAAACCCCTGTATTAAATGAGTCCTTTTTTCTTTTTTTGAATTTAATGTAATTGTACCCTACTTTTGGAATCAATCTTTAAAAAAATCAAAATCATGAAAAAAATCATTACAGTAATCGGGGTATTAGCTTGTTTGTTTCTTAGTAGTTGTGAGAAGGAAGAAATTAAAGACGATAATTATGAGGCAGAAATATACGGAACAGAAAAAGGAGATGTGTCGGGACCAGGATCGGGAGACGCTCCAATCCAACAATAAAAATTTAAAAATTAAATTTTTGTGTTGGACTATTGGAATTGTTTCGGTTATATTTGTTGGAAGTCACAATTTTTTTTCTCCTAAAAGTATAGATTACGAAAATCAATATTTAAAATATAATAATATAATTAACAACAGGAATAACGCCTACGTTAATATAAAAGATAAATTTAACCATACAAATGATTTAAACAATAAAGAATTTAAAAAATTAATATCGGATTATATTGAGTTACAAGATTTATCAACTAAAGAATTTAAAATTCTTTCTAAGATGTCAGAAGAAAACAAAATACTCAATTTCAAAAACACTAATGTTTTTTTGTTCCAATTTAGTATCTTTCTCGTTATTTTTTGTATTTCTTTATTGTTTAAATTCATTACTCTTCAAATTGAGAATAAAATGTTAAGTAAAACTTATAACAAAGTGTCTTACTTATTTATTTTTATTTCATTGTACTATATTTCTTGGATATTTTATTTTAAGTCAGACATCCCCTATTTCGCGCATCTTTCAGTAGTGGTATTGTTTTCAGTCTTAATGTCTTTTGTGATTTCATACCTTATAAAATGGTTACAAAAAAGGAGTTCGATGATTTCTATTAATAACCATAATATTAAAAATTTATGGCGCTTTATTATTTTAGATATCCCAAAAAAACATATCCAAAAAAATAAAACCAATGAATATATCAAAGATTACGCAAAACAAATAGAGGCTTTTAAAATCTGAAGAATGAAAAACAAAAATGTAGAATTAATAAAAAAAATTCAGGCGATTAAACAGCTTGGACAAATGGATTCAGAGTCGAGTAATACCGCTAAATGTGAAATATCTACAATATTAGAAATAGCAGATGAAATAGAGGATGAAGAAAAAAAAGAAATCGACAAGGAAATTAAGGAGATTAAAGAAAAAAACAAAAAAAACAATTTAATTATTGAAATCCAAAATAAGTTTTTAATTAGTAATAAAGTTAATGGTTTAATTTTTGACTAAAAAAACTTTACTGCTTGTTTTTTTATTATTCTTCATTTTTAATTTTAGTAATTAGTTCATTCTGATATTTGATTATAGCATCTTTTTTTCCTAACTCCAAATAATCAATAAACCTTTCGTTTTTTTCTATTTCCTTTCTGTATAAAAAGAAAACGTCTAAAAACTTGTTAATTTCAATTTTCTTATCATTTCCAATATAAGACTCAGTGATAGAACTTTCTTTATAAGATATATCCCCCGTTCCATTAACCAACCATTCAGAACTTATTCCTAGGTAGTCAGAAATTTTTTCTAATATAAGATTGTTTGGGTTAGTTACTTTTCCCTTAATATAATTATCTAAAGTACCAGCATGTACCCCAATTGCCTTCGCTATGGTTCCCTTTTTTATTTTTTTATCACTAATTACTTTATTTAATCGATCTTTTAAAGAAGAAGTTTCCATAAATAGTATAAAATTATTTAAAAAAAATATAAATTTATATAAAACATATAATATTATATCTTATATTTGCTAAGCTTATATAACATAAGCTATTTATAAGACAAATATACAAAAGGAGTAGCAATATATAATAGGGTGTTAATATACGCTGTATAAATATACGTAATAATGACGATAAAAGAAGCTGTAAAAGAAAGTTATAACCTATTGCCACAAGGAGGTAAGAGGTTGCCTAGCAAGATATTAGGGGTAACCTATGAGCATTTTACCTGTATAGTAAATGGCAAAGTAAAAAGAAACTCTATTAGTTATGAAGCATTGGCAGCAATAGGAAACGCAGCAAAAAGATATAGAGTGGATCTCAATAACCAATTAGATCAAATAGATTCTATAATAAACCAAGTAGACAACAAAAATTAACATTTTTTTTCAATGTCAATAACAGCGGAAGCTTTAATACCAATCTTTGAATCCTTATCTGACTCAGAAAAAGTTAGATTTATGGATATGGTACCTAAGCCTGCTAAAAAAAGACGAAAAAAGAAAAAATCATCAGTAGAAGTTGAAGCAGAAATGATAGTAAATAAATATTTAATAAGAAATCTAAAAAGATAAACACAATGCCTTCAAAAGAAAAAATACTCAACGCACTAATGGTTATATATACTATGATTTCGGTGGCGTGGGTTGTCTACTTAATATTCGAGATTATCACCCATGCAAAGTTAACATATATCTAAAAACACAAACATAATGACCCCGTCAATTATATTTTTAATCGTCATAAACATAGTATTAATTATAGTAGCGTATAGAATAGAGAAATATTATAAAAACAATAAAATATTAGCCAAATGGAAATCACGGTAGAAGAAACAAATAACTCAGTAGAGAACAAATTAAAGATTAAGTATATCGTAAATATATCTTACATAGGAGATCCAAAAGAATCACTAATAGATCCAATAAAATCAGGAAGTAGCTTAGAAGTAGGAAAAGTTTTTGAAGGAGAATACATACCATATGGCAGTTTAAATGGCTCTATTAGCTATACAGATACTAATGGCACTGATTGGCTGTTTTATCCTGGACAAACTTGTGAAATACTACCTGATTCAAATATACTATAAAGCTATGAATGGCACTAAAATAGAATCATATATTGAAAAACTAAAGGGGTGGTATGATAGATCTGGTCACAATACGGATCTAAAGAGGATAGATGCTAACAACCAATATCTAGAAGTTACCATACCAGATCCACAAGCCCCAGACACCTATGTATACCGACATATACACGAATTTGATGGCACAGGGTTTTTGATGCAAAAAACATCTCTGCACAAGACACCAATAGAGCCAAACCTAGACAAAGACATAAAATTATTCTGATGATAGACCAAGCCATACTAACGATATTAAACATTTTGTGCATAATTCTATTTAATTGGTTATACCACAAACACATTTTTAGCCAAGTAGCAGCAGGCAACACGAATATAAAAACAAAGATGGAATCAGTGTTTTTTACTATAGCATCCGCCTTTTCGATAATCTTTAACGTACTAACATTGCTAAACCTATTAAACACCACTTAATAGCCTAAAAACGGGCGTATAATCAATAATTATTTAGACCGTAATGTAATTATGGTAAACAATTATAGCGTAGTAGCTACAGGGTTTTTATTGTCAAAACCTAAAAGAAAAAAGAGATAAAAGCATCAGGAAAAGTAGAGCGTCCACCGCACGACATGTAGCATAATAGTTGGTTAAAAATTGCACTAACAATAATGCGGTGGGCACTACTTTTTAATTAAAAAAAGCAAAGCATCAGGAAAAGTAGGGCGTCCACCGCACGACATGTAGCATAATAGTTGGTTAAAAATTGCACTAACAATAATGCGGTGGGCACTACTTTTTTAATACACAAAAAAGAATATGACACAAGGGATACAAGCATATGATTTTAGCACCGTTTTTCAGTCTACAAAAACATATATAGACACCTACAACGAAAAACAAAAAGAGACAAAAGCCAAATTAAACTCTAACCATCGCGCCACAGCCGAGTGGATCATACGCCTATACCTAAAACAGCTTAATAACGCCATCACATTAGGCGACCATACAGAAGACATGCAGGGCTTTAGAACCTATAACACTAGCCTATCCAGTTGCAAGGGGTGTACTACCAGAACGATACTAAACCACAAGACTCGATTAAAGGCAGCAGGGTTTATTACCAAGGAGATCAATCACGGCAATACAGGTATCGAATTATGGATAAATGAAGCCGTCATAAAACCCCAAAACACCCCAATAACGGAGCAAAAAACAAGCGAAAA
The DNA here is from genome assembly GCA_963768325.1 of uncultured Flavobacteriaceae bacterium. GTDB lineage: Bacteria > Bacteroidota > Bacteroidia > Flavobacteriales > Flavobacteriaceae > Aquimarina. Next base: position 33,304 of record CAVYIL010000084.1, read on the forward strand.
ACCAGTACTGAAAATCAACCCCTTAGAGTCTAAAGCGAAAAATTTTCGCACATTAGTTCATGAACAACAAGAACAAATTAATAATAATAGCAATGTGGATAAGTGCATAACTAGAGAAAAGGAAGCTCCTGCATGTAGCCTAGGGGCTACAGACAAGAACGACAGGAACATTGGCATGAACATCAGGAAAAGAAGAGCATTAAAAACAGAAACGCAAAAAAAGCAAACTAGGGGCCGCGCCAAAATTTCAGAAAATCGTACGGAAGACCCAAAAAACGATACAAAAACCCTTAGAAATGGTATAGAAACAGCCTTTTTAATAGAATTGGTACAACGATTCTGGCAATACACCAAGGGGGTTTTATATCCAGATTTAGAATTAAGCCAACCCGAGATTATCAGCATACAAAGACTAATTTGGGTTAGTGTATTTCACGGTTTTAAGAAACATACCACCATCAACGATCTAAAGAAAAACCAAGAAATATTATACAAGCGCGTGGATATGGTACACCGATGGAGATCCCGAAATGCCAACCGATGGATACCCAGTCCAGATGTATATTTTAGCCCAGAAAACACCCGTAATGGATTTAATACCACCTATGACTGGTATCTAAAAAACGAACTGCTAAAACAGCAGATAAAACGAGAAATAATAATACAAAAGGCTGAACAAGAGTGGAAAGATCACGAGAAAGGAAAAGGAAAACACAAACACAAAAGTAGGTTACAATTATTCGAGATTCAAAAAAAGAGAATGGCAGCATTAAAGGATGAAAAACTGATGTATGCCTATCAGAAAAGTATAGAAAAAACAATCTTAAAACAATTTTCATGAAAGTATCAAGCAAACAACCAACTATGGCAATGAGCAAATGTATTGTGTATTTTAACGATGGCAACAGTAGAACCTTCTATTCCTTTGACAGCAAACACAAGAATTCAAAACCAGATCAAGGGCTAGGCATTCGCCGATTAAACAAAATGCTGTATAGTGGGGCGCTCAAAGGTAAATGGAAAACAGCAATTATATACGATAACACCCCAAACGGCAAAGAGATTGCCAAATATAAATCAGGATCCTTAATACTACAATGAGAGTTATGACAAAAGTAATTTTATCGAACGCAGAATTGGATGTGGTAAACGAATATTTAGATGTGCTAAAGACACCACCATCTATCAACAGAGAGGACAAAATAATACGTAGCGCATTATTACCCGTAGCAAAAAAATTATTAAACAAGCGAATGAACCAAAGTGGGTTAGATACCAAGTTTAGAATAAGTTTTAAACCCTATGAGGCGCATTATTTAGAGCTTTTTCTAAGAAGTAAGACACCAGAAGACATATACCAAAAGAATGTAATTCTAAAAATAACAAGCAGAATAAACCAACAATTAGCCTAACAAAAAAAAGTATACAGATGTATGTCCTAATGACCCTCGAGCAAACGTATGTTGTAGAATATTTATTCAACGTACTGGTATTAGACCCCAGTATTACCAAAGCTATGGTTTTTACAGATGCACAATTAGCCTTTAAATTCAAAAAGAAGCTACTCACCGATTGCAAACTAAAATGTTCAGTGAGCTGCTTCATTAGTTAAAAACTATTAACCATTAAACACCTTAAAACTATGAAATTATTAAACACCTTATTGCTAGTATTGTCTATCCACCTAGTAACGGCACAAGAAACAAAAGATTTAGAGAAATACAGGACTAAATCTGGCATTAAAATTGAGACGGGAATGTATTTCACGATCCTATATGGAGACCACCACAAAATAAAAGATTCTAATTTTTGGGACATACCTGGTGCGGGAAAAATATCGGTTTCTATCAAGCTTTTTAGCTTTTTAAATGAAGGCAACACCTATCAGATAAAAAGAATAATACAAATAAAGGGTACTAAAACGGTATTGATAGGCTTTATCCATTTCGATAAAATGATATACGCCTACGTAGACCGCGCCATACAGGCTAAAGAAATCGAAATAAAAGAAAGATTAAATATTGATTCTATAGTTAAAATTTAAGGATCTAATGAAAAAGAAAACAGCACTATTGGATTCGGACACCATTGAAGTAGTATTAACCAAAGACATGACAGTGGAGGAGTATTACCAAAATATGGAAATATAGAAGTCTAAAGGATGGAAAATACAAGGATTTCAGAAGGGATTTAGAAAATAAGAATATGAATTTACTTGAATTATTTAGCGGAATAGGTGGGTTTTATAAAGGGTTCTTAGATGCAGGATTCAAGTTTGATCATGTTTATTTCAGTGAAGTAGACAAACACGCTATTGCTAATTATAAATACAATTTTAAAAACTCAAAATATGCAGGATCAGTTATCGATATTCGAGGAAACGACTTACCAAAAATCGACATTATCACTTTTGGATCTCCTTGCCAAGATTTCAGCTTGGCAGGAAAACGAAAAGGTCTTAAAGGAGAAAGAAGTAGTCTTATCGGGGAAGCAATACGCATTGTTGGAGAATGCAGACCAAGTGTATTTATCTGGGAAAACGTTAAAGGGGCGTATAGTTCCAACCGAGGACGGGATTTTCAAGCGATATTGCAAGCGTTTACCAACATTGGGGGTTATAGACTTGAATGGCAATTGCTTAACACAAGCTGGTTATTGCCCCAAAATCGAGAGCGGATATACCTTGTCGGACATCTTGATGGAAGAAGTAGACCCGGAATATTTCCTTTCGCAGAAAATGATCCAGTATTTACTTTCAAAAAAAGGTACGAACCACAAACCAACATTTGTACAACATTGACAACTGGGTACGGAGACAAAAGAAGTGACACCTATATCATACCGAAAATAGCAGGAACATTAACAGCTGGTGGCAACTCAGGAGGGTTACATTCCGATATGACAATTATACCAGTGTTAACCCCAGAGCGGAAAGAAAAAAGGCAAAACGGAAGAAGGTTTAAAAAGCCAGGGGATGATGCTTTTACATTAAATTGTCAGGACAGGCACGGTATACTTATTAAATCCACTCATTATGGAGAACATCAACAAGATAGATATTATGATTCTACTGGGTTAATGAGTTGCATCCCATCTCATAGTGTAGAAGATAAAATAAAGATATACCATTGTAATAAAATTAGAAGATTAACAGAAATCGAATGCGAACGCTTACAGGGCTTCCCTGATAATTGGACAGAGTATGGGGATTATGATGGAGTTATTAAGAATATAAGTAAAACTAGACGTTACCAGTTAACAGGAAACGCAGTAAGTGTTCCAATAGTAAAAGCAATAGCAGAACGATTAAAACAGTGTTTAAAATGAAAAAGGGAATAGATAAAAAGATAATAAGAATAGAGATCTGCGAAAATACGGGAATCATAGTTGTTTTTGTGTGCGTTTTTTTGGCATCTATTCTTTTTGTAGCAGTACTAAGTGAATAATTCATATAACATAATTCAAAAACAAAATGATTAAAGAATTCAGAAAAAAAGCAATTGAAGTAGTAATAGAGGAAAATATACCACATAAAATTAAGTCCAATTATACCACTGGTGGTATGTGGGTAAGTGATGAGATATGGGCAGAAGAATTACCAGAAAAACTAGAAAAAATAGGGTATCAATTATCTTCTTATACTGATAAACACGGATATCATGAAGTATTCCAACCACAAGAAGCCTATCATAAAGAATACGGACATATATCACCAGAAATGTTAGAAGAAATAACAAAGTGAAAATAATTTAAAACAATAGAACAGATGAGTAAAAGAGAATTTACAACAGTTGAGCTAGGAACACATTACGAACTACCTATATGGAAGGTAGAAGATAAAAAAGGAATAATCGAAACAGGTGGGTTATTGTCTTTATGTTTTGTTAGAGGATCTAAAGTAAGAAATGAAAAAGTAGAAAAAAGAGAAGGTATTTTACATGAAACATTGTTATCCGCAATGATTATTGATTTAAAATACAAGCAGACCTTAGTTCCTAGTCGTGAGGGGTTAATTACAATCACTAAACTAGAAGAGGCATTACATTGGATGGAAGAACGCCAAAGAGAACGGGAAAGTAGAAGTGTAGTGGGTACATACAAACAATAAAACTATATGAAAAAACACTCAGGTTATACTCAAGTAAGAGTAAAGGCAATAAAGCACACTCCTAATGAAAATAAATCAATGATAGCTAAAATGACAACATGGAGTAAAGATCCTTTTGTAAAAGGGCTTGTTTTAGAAATTGATACAGGAGGTGGTGGACAAGTATCATCTGCACTCGATTTAGTAACACTTAGTAAGAAGTTTTCAAAACCAGTGGAAGTTTATGCCGATAACATAAATGGTAGCGCAGGAAAGATCAAATATTAAAACAAAATGACAAAAGAAGAATTACACTTGGAAATCAAAAAAGTAAACAACACTGTAGAAGAAATAGAAGAGTATTTTGTAGATAAGGTTGTTAAAGGAGATTATGAGGTTATTGATAAATATAGCCCGGGTGATATTGATGGGTATTATGTATTAGAAGATTGTTTTTATATAAAAATAGATAATCATTATTCCTTCTTAATAAATATACCCAAAGATAACTATCAAGATTTAAGGATTTACGGGTTATATAATAATGTTTTTGATTTTGGTTATGATCTGGATACAGATTTAAATTGTAGACAACAAAAAGAACAAGCCTACAAACACTACATGCTTAAAATTAAGGATAAATAACAATTGTAACTATAAAAAAGCAACAAGAAAAACCCTCCAGATAATCCATCTGTAGGGTTTTTTAGTATGCAACCCTTCATTTTGCACAGCCTTTTCCATTTAGTAGAAAACGAGGGTAACAATTTGTCTGTTTATCTTCTTAACTATATTTTTTTATTTTCCCCCACACCCCCAATTAATAGGATATATACAAGTAGTGCAATTATGCAAAAACCCCGTTTTAAGGGTAAAAATAGAATTCAGATCCAACTTAAGTAAAGGGCGAAAACTACATATAGTATATATACCTTTCTTTTATTAAATAAAATATAATAATAGATATAGAAATTTGTGCTTTCGTGCGTAAAATTATAATAACCTAATAAACAAGTTATTACAACGCACTAATTACGCACGAATCGCGCACGAATGCACAAACCTATAAATCATAGAGAGATGTCCAGATATATATACAGATAACCTATTAATATTGGGTATGATTCTCAGAAAGAATAAAAACCTACTCTCCATACTATGTCAGGTATACCTAAAAAGTGTACGGGGACAGGCATTTCCACACCTATCAGAGACGCATACCTCTTTATCCAAATCTAATTGGCGAAGTGATTCCTATCAAAAAGATGGAGGAGTACTTTATAAAAATCGATTAGATTTAATGTATCGTGGGTTATCAAAAACAATATTTGAGGAATTAGATATATTATTACAAGGGCATTATCAGGTTATGGTAAAAAATAATTATGGGGATTATTATCAATTATCCTCTAAAAGAAATCCAATGTTAGTAACCAGTAAGTTTACTAATAAAGAATCTAAGCTCACCTTTACCAACGAATCCTTTATTCCATTTGAATATACAGACATAAAAGATGCAGATGTAGAAGGCTTTGCATATACCTTAACTCTTAACCTATCCTAATGGCATATCCAGAAGAAATAAAAAATTTTCCACATAAAGAAAATGCTGTACCATTTATAAACCCTACTACGCAGCTATCTGCCGATGAAGTAAACTATATGGTAGATATTGTAAATAAGAATGCATTATTTTATGGAGTTCATCCAAATATTGGAGCACTAGAAAAGGCGCATCCTTCTCCTAAAATCGGAGGGAGAGCATTATTACAAGATGGTACAGAATACAAAAGTGTATCCGGCAAATGGATTACCAAAAAAGTAGAGATCGATCAAAATAATAAAGTCACACCGAGGTTCATTGATACAGGTAGCCCTAAACTTAATGTCAATGAACACGAGGTGATGGCTGATAAGATTAACGCCCTAAATACCTTTGTAGTTAAACCCGATGAATTATGTCAATTCTATACCTACCAAGGATCAAGAGAAAAAGGGCTTTATCGAGTAGATTATGAATTACTATTAGGAAAAGGAATATATGGTAATACTAGAAAAGTCATAAAGGCAAATCATATATGCAAAAAGAGCTGTACTTATTTGGCAGCAGATGAGAGAAATAATGTAGTAGTAATAAAGGATAGTGGTAGTTTAACCATTTCACAATATATAAATCAAAATGGCCCATTCGGCATACAAGGGGATCATTTTTTTAAAGTAGAAACCCCAACAGTAGAAAAGGTATATTTATATAGGGGAACGGCAACCGTAATAGGAGTAGGAAATACACAAACGGTTATGTCTGATTTTATAGAGATCTACAAAAATTCTGCTGCTGCAATTCTTATCAATATCACATCAATATATGGACTAGCAACGACAAACTATGTAGATCAGGCAGAAACGAATGCTAACATATATACAGATACCTTGTTTAAGAAATTAAAATTAATGGATTTTATTCCTTATAAATCCAAGAAAGGGGTAAACGCAGGTACATTATATAATAGAATGCACAGTATCTATTTAATGAATGGAGATGATAACCGTATCGAATTACAATTGTTTAACAAGCCAGAGGATGTCGTGTACAATATTAATACTATGATTGTAGAGCATGGACCAAATAGTTATTTTTTAATAAAAAAGGATTCAAGCATTTTTAAAAACAATTTATTAGGTACATCCAATCAGTTTTTTAGATTTTCTATTTTTGATGGGTATAACACAAATACGAACGACTATTTAAGTTTTCTTATAGCACATGGAGATATTATCTCTAATACAATTGATTTAGATTGGGTTCCTGATAATTATATAGCTATTAAAATAACTAGAATGACAATCAAGTCTAGTATGTTGAAAGCCAAAAGATCCGTATTTATTAGTATTGTACAGACAGGTAATCTTACTCCACCAAAATTACAAGCTGAGCTATCTTTTTGCAATCATTTTAAGGGAAGTTCTAATAATTACCCACATTATTACCCTACCCATTTTCCAGAAGGATTTAAATCCTATGTGTTATATATGCATTTAG
>CAVYIL010000085.1:0-11972 GCA_963768325.1 uncultured Flavobacteriaceae bacterium
CGAAATAATTAACCCGCTAAAAAGCAGATATTTATATAATAATTTAATTTACATTATGAATATGTACATCTCTCTGAGGATATGGAATAGATATTCCTGCAACATCTAATGCATTCTTAGAAGCTTCGAGAGTTTCAAAATAAACATCCCAATAGTCAGCAACTTCTGTAAAAGGTCTAACAACCAAATTTATAGCATTATCACCCAAATCACTAACAGCAACTATAGGGGCAGGTATTTTAAGAACTTTAGGGTTTTCTGTAAGTACTTTTAAAATTACCTCCTTAGCTTTTTTAATATCATCACCATAACCAACACCTATATTAAGATCTACTCTAAGAGTACCTTGACTAGTATAATTAATAATATTTCCATTAGACAAAAGACCATTAGGAATAATAGCCTCTTTATTTTGTGGAGTAGATAATTTAGTAGTAAATATTTCAATTTCTTTTACAACACCCACTATACCCTGAGCTTCAATTAAATCATTAACTCTAAAAGGTTTAAAAACCATAATTAATACACCACCAGCAAAATTACCTAGAGATCCCTGTAAAGCCAAACCAATAGCCAAACCAGCCGAAGCAAGAATTGCTGCAAAAGAAGTAGTTTCAACACCTATAGTGCCTAACATTGCCAAAACCAACATAATCTTAAATAACCAATTCAGGATATTAATTAAGAATTTCTGTAAACCTTCCTCATATTTTCTTGAAACCATTATTTTAGTAACACCTTTCATTACTTTCTTGATTACCCAGTTTCCTATAATCCAAATTAATAATCCTCCGATTAATTTTGGTCCAAAATTCATTAAAAATTCAACTCCTTGATCTAACCATTTTTGCATATCCATATATATTGGGGTTTTGTTATTCTTTTATAAAAACACGAAAGTATGGGTTAACAAAGCAATTATTGAAAATGAATTTTTAAAAAATGTAGGTGAATTCGACAAAAAACCAATTTTATCTATGAAACACTTAGAAATTAAATTTTTACAACATATTTTTGACAAATATAGATGTCAACTGACATTTTTAATTGTACATTAGCTTAACCTCAAAATTAAAATTATGTCTGAATTTTGGTTATATTTTAAACTTGGCTTAAATCATGTCATAGATTGGCACGCATACGACCATATTTTATTTCTAGCAGTATTATTTGTTGCATACTCATTTGATAATTGGAAAAAAACAGTAGCACTCGTAACCATGTTTACTCTAGGACATACAATTTCACTGTTTCTAGCAGTTTATAATGTAATCCATGTAAACTCTAGATTAGTAGAGTTTTTAATCCCTATAACAATATTAATAACCGCGCTATTTAATTTATTTACAGGAAAAAACACATCTAAAAACGATAAAACTGGTATTATATATAGCATCACTATATTTTTTGGATTAATTCATGGTCTAGGATTTTCTAATTATTTCAAAATAATTAGCAGTAACGTAAGCAGTAAAATCCTCCCTTTACTAGAGTTTTCTCTAGGAATAGAATCCGCTCAGATAATAGTCGTTATAATTATACTAACACTAAGTTTCATAGCTCAGACCATATTTAGATTTTCTAAAAGAGATTGGATTCTTGTTATTTCTTCCATAGTAATTGGCTTGGTCATTCCTATGATAATAGCTAATAAAATATGGTAATTATTAATTAAGCTAATAAACTAAAAATAAACATAATATATTTGTGTTATATAAATTAGTTATCTTAAAGTATGCCAAAACAAAAACAACTCAGATATGACAAAGCTTATCTCAGAATAGCAAGAGAATGGGGAGAGTTATCACATTGTAACAGAAAAAAAGTTGGGGCTGTAATTGTAAAAGACAGAATGATCATTTCTGATGGGTTTAATGGAACTCCTACTGGTTTTGAAAATCCTTGTGAGGATAACGAAGGGTACACAAAATGGTATGTGTTACATGCAGAGGCCAATGCTATTTCTAAAGTAGCTGCCTCTACACAATCTTGTAAAAATGCAACATTATATATAACATTGTCTCCTTGTAAAGAATGTAGTAAATTAATACATCAAGCAGGCATAAAAAGAATCGTATACCAATCGATATACAAAGATGATTCTGGATTACAATTTTTAAAAAAAGCAGGCGTAGAAATAGAACAAATCATAGAGTTAAACGATTAATGAGTTATTCAAAAAAATATTTCCCTTTTTTTATTGGTTTAGCAATGGGGGTTGGAGTATATTTAGGTAGTAAATTAGATTTCACTAACCCTTCTACTAAACTATTTTCTTCTAATTCTAAGAAAGAAAAACTAAATCGACTAATTGATTATATTGATTACGAATATGTAGATGAGGTAAATACAGATAGTATTGTAGATGTTACGGTTAACAGAATTTTAGAAAACTTAGACCCGCATTCTGTTTACATTCCCTCAGAAGAATTAAAAAGTATAACAGAAAATATGCAAGGGGATTTTATTGGTATAGGAATAAGTTATTATCCCTTTAGAGATTCTATATCTGTAATTAATACTATAAAAGGTGGTCCAAGTGAAAAGTCTGGAATTAAAGCAGGAGACAGGATTTTAATGGCCGATAATGACACTTTATACGGAGAACAATTAGAGGAAAAAAATCTTGCTAATAGATTAAAAGGAGAACTAAACAGTAAAGTACTATTAAAAATTTTTAGAAAGGGCACTGGTATATTTGATGTCTTAGTAAAAAGAGGAAGAGTACCTTTACAAAGTATTGATGCAGGCTATTTAATAAATAATAAATTAGGGTATATAAAAGTAAATCGATTTGCCGAAACGACATACAAAGAGTTCAAAAAAACTTTAGACTCACTAAAAAAAATTGGGGCTAAAGAATTAATAATTGACCTCAGAGACAATGGCGGTGGTTTTATTGCCCCTGCAATAAAAATGGCCGATGAATTTTTGATTGATAATGCACTTATTATGTTCACTAAAAATAAAAAGGGAGCAATCGAAAAAAATTACGCTACTAAAAAAGGAGATTTTGAAGAAGGCAAAATATATGTGTTAATTAATGAAAACTCAGCATCTGCAAGTGAGATTTTTGCTGGAGCGATACAAGATAATGACAGAGGAATCATAGTAGGCAGACGATCTTATGGCAAAGGATTAGTACAACGAGAAATGGCATTAGGTGATGGTAGTGCAATTCGATTAACAATTTCTAGATACTTTACCCCTACCGGAAGATCCATTCAAAAACCATACGAAAATGGCAATAAAGAATATTATAATGAATATCTAGAGCGATATAAAAATGGTGAATTACAAAATGCGGATAGCATACAAGTAGCTGATTCTTTAAAATTTAAAACTCCAAAAGGAAAAATTGTGTATGGTGGTGGCGGTATTATACCAGATATATTTGTAAGTAAAGATACGACCAGAATCGGTGAAACATTAAATTACATGCTTCAATCAGGATTTATGGGTAGATATGTTTTTGAAGAATTAGATAAAAACAGAACATATTACAATAGTCTTTCATTAGAAGAATTTAAAGAACAAGTTATAGTTAAAGATAATTTTACCGAGAATTTTCTAAACTACGCCAGAGAACTAGGGATCGAAATAAACTTAGTAGGCTACAAAAATCAATTAAAAAAATACCTAAAAGCTACGATGGCTCAACAATTATTTGGAACAGAAGCTTTTGAAAAAATAAAAAATACTGATGATGAAATGATAAACAAAGTATTGTCATTGTCTAAGAATACATGAACTTAAAAAACTAATTGCCATGTCAGGATTAAAAGAAAACTTAATTATTCTAATAATTTGTTCTCCTATTTTTTTTCTTGCTATAGGAATAATTTTTAGATTGCTAGACAATAGTGCTTCTATTTTTCTTAATAATGGTATTTTGATAGAATCAGAATATGTATCTGTAGATGTCATAAAAGGTAAAATAATAGAAACTAAAGATACCGAATTAAAAAAATCACTACTCAAGTCATTGTTTTACAGAAAATTACACGACTTTTTCATAGTGTTATTGGTGATTTCATTACCTCCAGTTATCATTACTTGCTTTGTAATATTGTAATAACTAGACTAAACTGACAAGTTGATTATAACAAAACTACCAAAACATTACTTTCGCCTCCTTTTAATCTTTTTTTGAATAGATTTAGAAATAAGTAAAATAAGTAAAACAACGATCACACAAGCAGAAGCAAAAATACTAATAAGAGCCGTCTTACTATCTCCTTCTAAAATAGAATCAAAATCTAAAAATGTAGTATTATAAATTAATAAACCTACAGCTATTAAAATTAAAATGTAAATAAAATATTTCATTGAAAAAGTCCTTTAATATTAGATGTAAATAATTTAACGGCAATAGCTAGTAAAATAACACCGAATATCTTTCTTATAACATTAATACCTTGTTTACCAAGAAATTTTTCGATTTTACCTGAGGATTTTAAAACCACATACACAAAAAATATATTAATGAGTATAGCTATAATAATGTTAATGTTTTCATATTCTGCCCTAAGCGATAAAATCGACGTCATTGTTCCAGCTCCTGCTATCAAAGGAAAAGCTATGGGAACCACTGCAGCAGTTTCAGGAGCATCATCCTTATATAATTGAATACCTAAAATCATCTCTAAGGCTATAAAAAAAAGAATAAATGAACCTGCTACAGCAAAAGAGTTGACATCAATACCTATTAAACTAAGGATTTCTTTTCCTACAAATAGGAAAAGTATCATCAGAATAGCAGCAACAATCGAAGCTTTCTCACTCTGTATATGCCCTACTTTTTTACGTAAATCGATAATTATTGGTATACTTCCTATAATATCAATAACCGCAAAAAGAATCATACTAGCGGTTAATATTTCTTTTAAATTAATTTTCATATCTAAGTAATTTTTTAGATTACTTGCAAAAATACATAGACTTTTAAAAAAAAGGATTACAAAAAGGTTAATAAACCGTAATTATTTTCTAAGACTTAAGTTATATTTGCATCATGTTTCAGATAGGTAAGACCATTGTATCAGAAGAATTAATCCAAAAGGATTTTGTCTGCAACCTTTCCGCCTGTAAAGGGGCGTGTTGTGTTGATGGAGAAGCAGGAGCTCCATTAGAGGAAGTAGAAACCCAAAAATTAGAAGAAATATTTCCAATTATTAAATCTTATTTAAGAAAGGAAAGTATTTTAGAGATTGAGCGTCAAGGAACTTTCATAAAAACACCTGATGGAGAATTAGAAACACCTCTGATTAATGGAGCTGATTGTGTTTATGTCACTTTCGATAAAAAAGGCACAGCACTATGCGCTATAGAAGAAGCCTATAATCAAGGGGAAATTGATTGGAAAAAACCCGTTTCTTGTCATCTTTATCCTGTTAGAGTACATGATTACACAGAATTTTCTGCAGTAAACTACCATAAATGGGAAATTTGTGACGATGCTTGCAAACTTGGTACTGAGCTTCAGGTACCCGTCTATAAATTTGTAAAACAAGCCTTAATCCGTAAATTTGGTAAGGATTGGTATATGGAACTTGAAAAAGTTGCAGAAAGTTTTAAAAAATAAAGCACTTTCTTTTCCAGTAAATTCATTAAGAAAAAAAATAGTATAAAAACATCCTTTATTTCTTTTAGAAATAATAAATATAAACCTCGAAGATATATAATAACCAAAATAAATTTAAGTCCTTCAGGTTAAATTCATTTAAATTATATAATAATGACAAGGGTTCTCAATCAACATTAACCTCTCTTAGGCAATTTCCTTCTATAATAGGCCACTGAAAACTGGTATATTGAAAACTCTCCAAACCAGCTACATTGTCTCCTTTTCTTTTAATTAATCCCCACATATACTCATTATCATTGGACTCATAATCACTACATTTAGGGAAAGAACAACCCGTATAATTTGGTTTATAATGTTGTACTCCATTGCCAAAAATTTGAATATTCAAAACATGAACATACCCTCCTTTTGGCACTCCATTAATGTTTATAATTCCTCCGTAACATACATCTAGTTCTTGTTTTACATGTATAATTTCTCCTTTAGAGTTTTAAACAAAAAACATAAATGACTGGGTTTCATCTTCATAATAAGCATTAAAAAATGTTAACCGAGAGCTTATTTCACTGTTTTTGTTTTCTGTCAATAGTTGTTTCTTATTAACAGTAGTAAAACTCTTCATTCTTTCTTTAATTTCTGAAGGCAATTCACTTTTTGTTTCCTCCATAGGCGAAGAGGATTCCACTTTATCTTTATTACAAGAACTCATAAAAAGTGTTAAAAAAAATACTGTCGTACTAATTACAAATACGTTTTTAAATTTGATATTCATTTTTAATAGGTTTTATTGTTGAAGGACTTAAATCTTATAATTCATAAATACTACTACGAATAGTGTAATACCATTTTTCTTGTAATTAAATATCTATCAAATATATAAGAATATCATTCACATCCTACCTTTACTAATTCAGAAACAACACTTTATGTGTTATTTAACCATTAAGTTAAAATAAAGTTAAATCCCCATAAGGAAACTTAACTTTATTATATTCATAAAAACAATGCGGTATACTTACTAAACCTACAACTTTACACGTATTCCATCCCAAAGAAGAATTCTTTTTTCTAATGCTATTTTACTGTAATAAATCGCTTCTTCCCATTTATTCTTATCTGTACCACATAATTCTTCTACCATTTTAAGACTAATGGGACCATGCTCATCCCCATCCAATTCTATATGGCGTTCTAAGTAATAGATTATTTTATCGAATGAGGCTGTTGTATTTTTTTCTAATCCTTTTACTATTTCTATAAATAGATCTGGAATTAAGTCTTCTCTACCAAAAGTAAATACTGCTGCAATAATATGTGGTTTTTCTGTTGCTAACACTTCGAAAGTAAATTCTACAAATTCTCGTATTGTTTTTTCAGCTTGCACGTTTTCTAATGCACTTTTTACAGACCTACCTTCTTCTATTTTATTGACAAATGTTTTTATTCTTTTTGTATTAGCATTAATTTGATCCATCGCTTCCAAGTACATCTCGTAATGACTCATAGGTTGCCCAGATTTATCTATATCACTTTCTTCTCCTAATACTATTTCATTTATAAACCTTCTGGTTGCTGGTTGTTTAGAAGGTGTCCAAGGGATAGTTACAGTGGTTAACTGTATTTGTAACCCCTTTAATAAGGACATAAAATCCCATACCGCAAAAACGTGATGCTCTGTAAATGTTCTTACATCTTGAATGGTATTAATTTTCTGATAAAGGGGATGGTTTAATAATTTTTTTCTGAGGGGGGTTAATTCTGCAATTACTTGATTTATCATTTTACTTTTTTTTGAATTCTCCTAAAGTTTTATAAAATTCTTCTTGTATTTTTCTGTTTTTCGGTATCTCTCTTAATGGTTCTACTTCTTTTAATGATTCGTAACAATCAACTGGCAGTTGTTGGTATAGTTTAGTTCCTTTTGTTTTCCACTCGATCATTTCATCACTAACTTGTTTGATTATTTTAGCAGGGTTTCCAACAATCAAGCTTCTTTTAGGAAATATTAAATTTGTCTTTATAAATGACATTGCCCCAACGATACATTCTTCGCCTATTTCTACATGATCCATTATAACGGAATTCATACCGATAAGACAGTTACGCCCTAGATTAGCTCCATGGATAATTGCTCCGTGTCCTATGTGTGCGCTTTCTCTAATAAGAATTGATTTTCCAGGGAACATATGTATTGTACAATTTTCTTGTACATTAACGCCATCTTCTAATATTATTTCTCCCCAATCTCCTCGAATTGCTGCACCAGGACCAATATAACAGTTTTTCCCAATAATTACATTGCCTGTTACAGCTGCTAATGGGTGTACAAAACTACTTTCGTGTACCACAGGGATATATCCCTTAAAACTATATATCATAACCTTTTTCTCCTTTTTGCACAGCAACTATTTTGCCAAATTTCAATCTTTAACCTCTTTAATATATTTTATTTATTTGAAAGTTTTTAATTTATTTTTTGTGAACTCAGATAACACTAGCCTTCCACTTATTGTTGCTCTATCTGCCAATAAGGTATCCCAATGGTCTGTTCCTTCCCAAAAAGTTTTCTTCATCTCTTTTATTGCTTCTGGGTTATAGGTACAGAGGTTTTCTGCAAAATCTTTTACTGCTTCATCTAATGCTTTTGTATCTTCATAAACTTGTGTATATAACCCTTTGTTTTTTGCCCATTCTGCGTCATAAAAAGTATTGGCATCTATAGCTATTTGAGTCATGGCAGATAAACCAATTTTACGCTGTACTGCTGGACCAACTACAAAGGGTCCTATCCCGACATTTAGTTCGCTTAACTTTATTGCTGCAAACTTGGTTGCCATACAATAGTCTGTTGCAGATGCTAAACCTACTCCTCCCCCTACTGTCTTACCCTGTACGCGACCAATTATAAATTTAGGGCATTTTCGCATGGCGTTTATAAGGTTTGCAAATCCTGAAAAAAATATTTTTCCTGATTCTGCATTATTAATATTTATCAGTTCTTTAAAACTTGCTCCTGCGCAAAATGTTCTGTCTCCCCCACTTTTTATGATTATCACTTTTATAGAATCATTTTCTCCTGCTTCTGTTACGGTTCTTGCTAATTTTTCTAATATATCTGCTGGCAAAGAGTTATGGGCTGGGTGAAAGAATTCTATAATTCCTACTTCTCCTTCTATTTCTATTTTTACGTATGGTTGTGTCATGATATCTTTCTTCTCTTATTTAAAAAAAATGTAATGTATCCTATATCAATCCAAATTGTTGAAAATGATGATTAAAATGTTTTATATTTAATAGTTTCCATTCGAATTTATTGAGATTACCAAATACAGCATTTTTTGTCGTTATTTCAGGATTTTCTTTAAAAAATTCTAAAAATTGATCATATGCTTCTATTAGTTTGATTTTTGCTGTATCTAAGTCTTGATATATCAATTCTTCTAATTCTCCTTTTTTCATTAATGGATGCTTATACTCTTTTGGCATAGGGTTATGATTGTACACGGTTTCTTGCACTTTTTCCAAATATTCTGATGGAGTAGCAATTTCAAAATCTTTTATTTCTCCAGTTGCAATTTTAAAACTTTTTTCTAAATGCTCTATCATATGCTGCGGAGTCATTTTTCCCCACTGTGGTTTTATATCTTTTGTGAGTTTAGATAAGTATTGCTGGATGTTTGTTCTATCTATTGGTATAAATGGTGATTTTTTCTGCACCATTGTTAGTATTGTTGCTACAGCTACTAATTCGTCTTCTTGATCAAATACTTCAACAAACCATTTTACGATTCCACTGGGTAGTTCTTTTCCTCTATGATCTCGTTCTACTTTTTGTTTACAGGTTAATCTTACGTATACTGTGTCGTTATGGTATATTGGTCGTAAAAATCGACATTCTTCTAATCCATAATTGGCTGCTACTGGTCCTTTGTTTGGGTATACAAATAACCCTGCTGCTGCTGCTAGTATGAAATATCCGTGTGCTGTTCTTTTTTCGAATATGCTACCTTCTAATGCTGTAATGTCTGTATGAGCGTAGAAGTGATCCCAAGTTAGATTTCCGAAGTTGATAATATCAGTGTCTGTTACAGTTCGTTTGTGTGTCTTGATTGACATACCTGGTTGTATATCTTCCCAATGATAAGCAAATGGATGTTTTTCTGTTTCTTTATATTTTGAATTGGCTTGGTATATCCCTGTTACTTCCGTTATTGTGGTTGGTGTTCCTTGTATTGCACAACGCTGCATGTAGTGTTTGATTCCACGTATTCCACCCATTTCTTCTCCTCCTCCTGCTCTTCCTGGTCCTCCGTGGGTTAGTAATGGTAATGGTGCTCCGTGTCCTGTACTTTGCTTTGCATTTTCTCGGTTACCAACTAAGATACGCCCGTGATGTGATGCTGCTCCAACTATATATTCTCTAGCAATTTTATCATCGTAAGTAAATATGGAGGATACTAGTGATCCTTTACCCTTTTGGGTAAAGTGCTATTGCTTCATCTAGATGTTTATATGGCATTATAGTTGCTACTGGTCCAAAGGCTTCTATATTCGTGAACATTGTTATTTTGAAACGGATTGTCTTCTCGCATCAATATTGGGCTTATAAATGCTCCTTTTTCTGCGTCTGCTCCAATGGTTTCTATTTTATCTAAATTTCCGTATACAATTTGGGCTGTTTTGGCTATTTCTGATACGTTATTTCTGACAGCTTTGTACTTGGGCTTTACTTACCAAGGCTCCCATTCTTACTTCTTTTAATCTTGGGTCTCCAATGGTTACTTTATCTAGTTGTTTTGCTAGTGCGATTTGTACATCTTCTACTCTGTCTGTTGGAACAATTATTCTACGAATAGCGGTACATTTTTGTCCTGTTTTTACGGTCATTTCTTTTCTTACTTCTTTGATGAAGAAATCAAACTCTGGTGTTCCAGGAAAAGCATCTTTACCTAAGATAGATGCATTTAAAGAGTCTGCTTCCATAGTAAATGGCACGGATTCTTCTATGAGTCTTGGGTGTGCTTTTAGAATTCTTCCTGTGTGTGCAGATCCTGTAAATGTTACTACGTCTTGTGATTCTACTGTATCTAGTATATTTTTAGTCATACCACTTAAAAGTTGTAATGCTCCTTCTGGTAATATTCCTGACTCTATTATGACACGTACTACTGCTTCTGTTAAATATGCTGTTTGTGGTGCTGGCAATACTACAGCTGGCATTCCTGCCATCCAGTTTACTGCACATTTTTCTAACATTCCCCAAATCGGAAAGTTAAATGCATTGATATGTACTGCGACTCCTTTTTTAGGCACTAATATATGGTGTGCCATAAATCGTCCGCCACGTGATAGATCTATTGGATCACCTTCTACATGATACGGTTGATTGGGAAATAATTTACGCAATGATGCATTCGCGAATAAATTCCCGAATCCTCCTTCTATATCTATCCAACTATCTACGCGTGTTGCGCCTGTTCGATAGCTTATTTCGTAAAATTGTTCTTTTCTTTTAGTTAAATAAAGGGCTAGTTTTTTCAGCATATTACCTCGTTCCTGAAATGTCATCTTAGGTAACACTTCTCTTCCTTTGATTCTTGCATATTGGAGTACTTGTGGAATATCCAATCCATCTGTAGTAGATAATCCTATTGTTTCTCCTGTCACAGCATCATACATAGGATTGCCTTCGCCTGATCCTATTTCCCAATTTCCGTTTATGTAGTTTTCTAGTTTTTTCATTTTCGAGTCCTTTATCCTAAAGAAAAGAGAACTTTTTTTAGGTTGGATTATATTATTCTGTGTGTTTTATGTTTGCAAAATAGTTTTACTATTTAATCTTATACCATTTTCCTCTTGAATTTACCGAAAGAAAATGGTATTATTCTATTTTGTATTTTTCTCCTATTTTAATTTTAAGAACTTTTTTTGCGTGAGGGATTGTAGTGAAAATCCCGCAACCCGATTTTAGGAGGATGAGGAATTGTAACGTAAAGCCCGACCCGTAGGGGCACGCCCTTATTTTATTTGTTATTGTCTTCTATTGGTGTTTTCTATGATTGCCGCATATCCTTGTCCTACCCCTATGCACATGGTGATTAGTGCGTATCGTTTATTTTGTTCTTTTAATTCTAGTGCTGCTGAGTAGGTTATACGAGTTCCCGTGACTCCTAATGGGTGTCCTATTGCTATTGATCCTCCGTTGGGATTTATTCTGGGATCATTGTCTGCTAATCCCCATTCTCTGATACAGGCTAAAGCTTGAGATGCAAAGGCTTCGTTTAATTCGATGATGTCGATGTCCTGCATGGTTAACCCTGCTTTTTGGAGTGCTTTATTAGATGCCTGCACTGGTCCAATCCCCATGATTCTTGGCTCTACTCCT
>CAVYIL010000086.1:0-4857 GCA_963768325.1 uncultured Flavobacteriaceae bacterium
CCAATAGTACCCCCACAGAAAGAATATGCCAAAATAACGGGAAAACTAGAAGCAATTTTAATTAAAGATAATGAGCAAGTAGATCCTTTTGAGCCTTTAGCTATTATAGAAAACACAGCAAACTACAAAGATGTATTACTATTAAAAACTATCATAGACACGATTAAAATCAATAATACAGCCTTCTCATTCCCTATAGATAGTCTACCCATATTGTTTTTGGGCGAAATAGAAGCACAATACGCCATATTTGAAAACAGCTACATACTTTACCAATTAAATAAAGAGCTAAAACCATATTCTAATAAAGAAATAGCAAATACATATACTATTTCGGAATTAAACAATAGATTAAATAATCTACTGACACAAAAAGAAATCAATCAAACCGAACTCGTTTATAAACAAAAAAATCTAGAGCGAAATAGAACTCTTATTGAAAAAGGTATTATTTCCACTCAAGAGTATGAAAATAAACAACTAGAATTCGCAAAAGCAAAACGGACTTATAAAAATTTTGAAACTTCTATTTCACAAATACGAGAATCCATAAGTAATGCACAAAACACAGCTGTAGGCACTAAATTTCATCACATTAAGGAAGATAAAATAGTGCTCAAAAATGTAATTCAGTCCTTTAATCAACTAAAAAAAGCAATTAAAGAATGGGAGAATTTGTATGTTTTAAAATCTAATATAAATGGTAAGGTTTCTTTCCTAAACTACTGGAACGCCAATCAAACCGTTACTAAAGGAGACCTAGTTTTTACAATCATTCCTAAAGATCATTCCGACTATGTTGCCAAACTAAAAATACCTGCTCTCAATTCAGGAAAAATCAAAATAGGACAAGATGTACATATCCGATTAGAAAATTATCCAGATACAGAATTTGGTATATTAATCGGTAAAGTAAAAAACAATCCACTTATTCCAGATATTGAAGGTTTATACCTTATGGATGTTGAACTCCCTACTAAACTCATTACTTCATATAATAAAAAAATCGAATTTAAGCACGAAATGCGTGGTACAGCAGAAATAATTACTGAAGATTTACGTCTGATTGAACGGTTTTTTTATCAGTTTAAAAAAATTGAGCATCAAAGGTAGACACTCCAGTCCAAATCAAATGGAAAAAGTACGCATTATGAACTAAAAATATAAAAGAAGCATAGTGCCACACAGTTTTTTATGCTCTCCTACATTTGAGTTTGCTGTGATCTTATTCCAAACTTATAATTTCTAAAGGTTTTATAAAGGTATACCTTTAATGAACCAGTGTAAAACTGGTGCAATAAATAAATTATTCAATGTATATTGCACCAGTTTTACGAAACCAGTTATAATGCACCGGACTTAATCAGACAGATACGTTTAATCTCTATTTACTTTTACTCAATACCCTATTAGTATTGTCATATTTATAATCCACAATCTCTCCAGATAATATTAATGTAACTACTTTATCTATAATTGGTCTTGGTGCAACAAACCATTCTCTAGGTGTTATTCTTTTTCCTTTACTATCAAACACATCAACATTTAAACAAACATCAGCAAAGAAGCGATGTATTAGATGTTCAAATTTTTGAGCATCCATATTATAACAAGCGTACTTGTCAAGTAAATGAACATCTGCATATAAATAGGTAGATTCTTTAGAAGCATTTTTAATACGTTCATTTACATCTACTGATGAAAAACCAATTTTATACAAATCATTAATTGATGCAATTTTCGGATTAGTAGATTTTGACCTTAGCACATATATCCATCCTGTCTGAACATCTTCTTCACTAACTATATTTGCATTTTTAAAAAGTTCTTCTTCTGCATCTTTATCTGTATCTGAAACAATACTTCCATTATTATACAAAGCTTTAGCTAATGAGCGATAAAACATATTGCTTAGTGTACCGTTTTCAAAAACAGTTATAGTTCTTCCATCTTTTCTTGTTCTATCTCCTATCTGCCTATCTTCTGACCCATCTTTTTCCAAAAACAATAATACACCATCTAAAACATAATATTTGCCTTCTTCAAGGTTTTTTTCTACGTCTTTAAATTCTTTTAATTTACGTTTACCTTCACGTAATTCTTTATGTACTTTTTTAAATTGTGTTTCATAAGGCGCAAAATCTTTGTCTTTCATTGCCTTTCTTCTTGCTGTAAAATCTGTTTCTGCTCTCTCTGATGTGCTCTTTACATTCTTCAACTTAAAAATTGACAATGTTTCATCTGTATCTAATATTCCTAAATCATCATCATTTAAAATATCTGCTACTGATTTTACTTCTTCTTTTGCGTTTAAAAGATTATGTGAATCATAGGACTTCAATATCTCAACTTTTTTAGCATCTTTTCTCAATGCTTTTAATCTTGATAGTAGTTTAAATTCGGTAACATTTGTTGCTTCTGGTTCACGATAATTTTTTTCAAAAAAGGCATTAATTTCTTGGAACGATTCAATTAAGCGTTCATCTTCGGTTTTTACATTAGAGTTTTTGGGTTTAGAATCTAAAATCCCAAGTTCATCATCATTAAAGATATCTTCTAATGTTTTCTTTTTACTCATTAGCTACTGCTTTACGCTTTTGTTCTTTTAAAAATATAATTGCCTCTGCTAAACGTCTTTCTTGTGGGTCAAAAGATTGAATACTTGGTTGTTCACCTGTTTTTGCTATCCAGTTTTTTATTTTAGGCCACAATATAATTGCTTCTTCATCAGTCATTGTTATTCTTGTAGCATCAATAGTTTCTTGAATTGCTTTAAATACTGATGCAGTTACTGATTTAGATAATATTTCAAATGCTTTTTGAAATGGGTTAATAGTATCTATTAAATCTATATTAATATCATCAATATTTACAAAACTATCTGCCATACGAATGAAACGTTTATCTCCAACCTCCTCAATAGTTCCGTTTTTGATTACAGAATCTACCACAATATGTTGACGTACAGCTTCTACTTCTTCATCTGTTAAGTCTGGATAGGTTTCTTTAATAATTTTAGGTATCAATACTTTATTAATAACTTCTGGATCTACATTGCCAGGCATTGCTTTAAGCATTGTATCATCTTGCATTATTTTTGCCTTTAAGTCATTAATATCACTTTCAATAATATCTTTTGCTCTTTGTGAACTTGGCAACTTAAATCCTCTTATAGCTATATAATCCTCTTCTTCTTCTTCTCAACTCCGTTAATTTCGTCTTCTTTTGGAAATTTAGGTTTAAACTTAAAATTAGGAGCCAATACTTGCTCCATTAATAAAGATGCTGTAATTGCCTTTAGCATATTATTTACAGATAATTTAACTAAATCGTCTTCTGCATCTGGTTGTGCAATTAAATTAGTAAACTGTGAATGCGATTTGTTTTCACTATCTCTTGTAGCTCTACCAATAATTTGAATAATTTCTGTTAATGAGCCTCTATAACCAACTGTTAAAGCGTGTTCGCAATATGGCCAATCAAACCCTTCTTTTGCCATACCTAATGCTATGATAATATCAATATCATCTACATTTTTTACATTACGTAAATACTCTTGTATTTGATCTCTATCTTTTTGATTATCGTGGACTAAATCTGCAATCTTTAAAGTCTTACCTGTTGTTTTACTTTTAACGTATAAAACACCTGTATCTGGATCTTGATAAGCTAACTCACCTAAACCATCTACAATTCTATTAACTTCTTCGTATTTATCTTTTGTCAGATTCACCTGAATTTACGCTTGGAATATGAATTATCGTTTTTTTATTTTCATCTAATATTTCGTGAATAGCAGATGTATATTTACCTTGATAAAAGTGATACCCAATACCTAATGATTTTAAATAATTATATCCATTTAGTTGTTGGTAATAATTATACTTAACTTTTGTAAATTTTGCCTCATCTTCTGGTAATAAAATAGGCACACTATCTCCTCTAAAAAAAGAACCTGTCATTGCAACAATGTGAGCAGTAGATTTTTCCATTACACTACTTAAAACCAATCCTAATTTATTATCACCATCTACAGAAACGTGATGAAATTCATCTATTGCTAATAAACAATCATTTAGTTGTTTTTCGTCTATTGCATCAAAGGCAAAACGTAAGGTAGCATGTGTACAGATTAGTATTTTTTCATCACTTTCTAAAAAGTTTAAAAATGCAGTTACTTTACTTTTTTCAACACCAGGTGTACATAAATTATATCTTGGATTAGGTTTCCAATCTGCAAAAAAACCAAATTTCTTTAATTCTGTTTTAGCAAATGAACTACCAATAGACCGTTCAGGAACAGCAACAATTACTTTTTTAATGTCTTGATTTACTAATTTATCTAAACCAATAAACATTAATGCACGAGATTTACCAGAAGCTGGCGGTGCTTTAATTAATAAATATTGCGCTGTACGAGCCTCAAATGCTTTTTGTTGCATTTCTCTCATACCATATTCGTTGGTGCTTTTACTTTTACCTGTTTGTTGGTATTTTACGTGTACTATATCTGGCATAAATTAGGCTTTCTTTTTACGTGTTTTTTTTGATTTTTCTAACAAGGTGTTTTTATTTATCATCTTTTCATATTCTTTAAAAAGATATTCTAAACGCTCTGTATCACTCTCAAAAGGTTTTAAACGGTAACAACGCTCAATTGCTAAATCTAATTGATGATGGGCTTCTTCTAAACCTTTAGGCATTTTATCTGGGTCGTACAATTGCGCCAATGTTTTACCTGAATGTTTTTCTCTTTCTTCTAATACTTCAAAAACGTGCAGATTAATTTGTTCTTTTTGCTTTTGTGATATTTTTGGAAACGGGAACGTATTATAGCATAACGTGGAAGAATATCGT
>CAVYIL010000087.1:0-10000 GCA_963768325.1 uncultured Flavobacteriaceae bacterium
CATTTTAAATTCTCTTTCGTAAGAATTTCAAAATCTTGTAATAGCTTATTTATATGTTGCTTATCAGTCAAAAAATATTGTTTTCACGAAGATCTTAAACCAAACACAACAATCAAAATTAATAGAAATTAGGATATCACATAGTTATAAACCAATGTGTATAAAATAGATGATTTTTGAAAATAAAAATTTAGTGCAATCAGAAATTGTTGACAAATAATCCATTTCTGTTTATTTCGGGTGAATAGTTACAGTTTTTAAGAAAATAAGTCTGCATTAAAGTTGATTATTTCTTGTGGTTTTCCCCGAACTCGTTTAGCCCCTTCTCCTACCTGATTGCAGACATAGTTTAGAGTAAGGTGAAAATTAAGGCAAACTCTTATTTTTTCCATAAAATTGGAAAAGGCGTGTTTTTTCTTAGCTATTGTTCTTACAATAAGTTGAAGTAGGAAATAGGTTATTAGTGCCACATATATCTGCGACTTTACTACATTTTTTATCAAAGGTTATAAGATTCTCTATCATAAAGGATAGATAGCGATATTTAGTCAAGTTTAAACCACTTCAATATGAAAATATTTAATTCCTATAGAATTAGTAAATTAATATCTCTATAGGACAGTTCAAACCAATCAGCAATAGACTTATTGGTTAAAATACCACGATAGAAATACAATCCATTTTTAAGACCCCTATCAAAACGAACTGCATTCTCTATACCACCCTCATCACCAATTTGCAATAAATAAGGAGTAAAAATATTACTAATAGAAAGAGAAGATGTTCTTGCATATCGAGATGGAATATTAGGAACACAGTAGTGTACAACACCATGTTTTATAAATGTAGGATGATCATGAGTAGTAACTTCACTTGTTTCAAAACATCCACCCATATCGATACTAACATCTATAATAACAGATCCGGTTTTCATTTTTTCGACCATCTCCTCAGAGACAATGATTGGGGATCTATTTTTTCCTCTAATAGCCCCGATTACAACATCACATCGTTGTAGAGCTTTTAACAAATGTTTATGCTGTATTGTAGAAGTATGAAGCGGTCTTCCTACATTTGTTTGGATACATCGTAACTTAGTTATAGAGTTATCAAAAACTTTAACATTAGCACCCAATCCAATTGCGGATCTAGCAGCAAATTCACCAACAGTTCCCGCCCCAATAATAACAACTTCTATAGGAGGTACTCCACTGATATTTCCCATCATTAATCCAGAACCTATAGTGGTATTACTTAATAATTCAGAAGCTATTAATACAGCTGCAGTACCAGCAATTTCACTTAAAGCTCTAACAGCAGGGTAGGCTCCATCTATATCGCGAATAAACTCGAATGCTAATGCTGTAATCCTTTTTTTAGCTAATGCCTGAAAATATTTTTTGGATTGTGTTTTTATTTGTAAAGCTGAAATTAACACCGTCTGTGGGTTAATTTGCTCCAATTCTTCTAAAGAAGGAGGTTCTACTTTAAGAATTATTGGGCAACCAAATACCTTGTTCGGGTCATTAGTGATTTCTGCACCAGCTTCACTATAATCTTTATCCGAAAAACTAGCACCTAATCCTGCATTTGTTTCTAATAAAACTCGATGACCATGATTAATTAATGAAGCTACTGCATCTGGTGTAAGACATACACGTTTTTCTTGATAATGAGTCTCTTTGGGTATACCTATATAAAGTTTCCCTTTTTGACGAGCTACTTCAATCATTTCTTCCTGAGGAAGTAATTGCTCTCTTGTAAAAGGAGATGTCGGTTTGATCATATGTGTAAAATTCATTACTTCCAAATTACGAATAAATTAAGTTAGAAACCAAATTGGATCGATGATTTACAAGTTTTTAATTAAAATTAACAGTAGGTTTTACAAATTCAGAATTTAATCTATTTTATTTAATTATTATTTTAGCCTCTAATAAGTTCGGAGTGTTCTTTTAAATTTTATCATTTAAGAAGATATAGAAAGCATCCTACTTCCATTACTAGAATGCTTTATTTTAATGACAGTAGAATTTTCGGGAAGCATATTAGGTATCTTCTCAGGCCATTCTATAAATATCCATGCATCAGAATCCAAATATTCTTCGAAACCAATACTATAAACTTCTTCCTCGTCCATGATTCTATAAAAATCAAAATGATAAATTAATCCATCATTACAATCATATTCATTAACCAATGAAAAAGTTGGACTAGAAATCTGATCTACAACCCCTAATTGTATACAAATTTCTTTTATTAAAGTGGTTTTACCTACTCCCATTTCTGCATAAAAAAGGAGTATTTTGGTATTGGCGTGATTAATTACTCGCAGAGCTGTACTAGACAGTTCTTCTAGATTATATTCTATTGTCATTTGTTAATACGGATACTAAAATTAATAGTTTAGAATTATCTTGGATTTAATACTATGAATGGTATAATCATCTCTTCTAATGAAACACCGCCATGTTGATAGGTATTTCGGTAATAACCTACATAATGATTATAATTATTAGGATAAGCAAAAAAATAATCACTTTTGGCAAAAATAAAAGAACTACTCATATTAATAGAAGGCAAATGAATATCTTTTGGATTAATAGCAGCTAGTACCTCTTTATTTTCATAAGTTAAGCTTTTGCCTGTTTTATATCTAAGATTTAGGCTTGTGTTCTTGTCCCCAATTACTCTCGATGGATTTTTTACATTTATAGTACCGTGGTCCGTAGTAATAAGTAATTTAAATCCTAATTGCTGAGCTTGCTGAATCATATCCAGTAAAGGAGAGTTTTTAAACCAACTTTCTGTTAAAGACCTATAAGATTTGTCATTAGATGCTAGTTCTTTAATAACTTCCATTTCAGTTTTACTATGAGATAACATATCTACAAAATTATATACTACAACGGTGAGGTCATTATTTTTTAAACCTTTGAAATTTGCAGCTAAAGTTTTACCAGACCTTTCATTAGTTATTTTATAATACTCATGCTTAATATTTAAATTTAATCGTTTTAACTGCGCAGTAAGAAATTCATTTTCATGCATGTTTTTCCCACCTTCATCTGTATCATTAAGCCAAAGATCAGGGTGTTGTTTTTCCATTTCAGAAGGCATCAATCCAGAAAAAATAGCATTACGAGCATATTGTGTAGCTGTTGGTAGTATACTGCAATATGCTGATTCTTCTTCTTTTTTATAGTAATTGTTTATAATTGGCTCAAAAGCTTTCCATTGATCATAACGTAGGTTGTCAATAACAACAAACAAAATAGGTTGTTTCTTATTAATTTCGGGTACAACTTTTTTCTTAAATAACTGATGAGATAATATTGGGGAATCAGTAGAACCATTAAACCAACTAAAATAATTTTTGTCTATGTATTTACAAAATTGAGAGTTAGCCTCTACTTTTTGAGACTCTAGAATCTCAAACATTCCATTATCCTCAATATCTTGAAGCTGTAGTTCCCAATAAATTAATCTCTGATATAAATCCACCCATTCATCATAAGAATTTACCATAGCCAAATCCATAGCTATCTTTCTGAATTCCTGTTGATAGTTAGATGTTGTTTTTTCAGAAACCAATCTAGAGTTATCTAAATTTTTCTTTAAGCTCAATAATATTTGATTAGGATTTACGGGTTTAATTAGGTAATCAGCAATTTTACTACCAATTGCCTCCTCCATAATATATTCTTCTTCACTTTTGGTAATCATAACAACAGGGAGGCTGCTTTTCTTTTCCTTAATTCCGGACAAAGTTTCAATTCCCGAGAGTCCAGGCATATTTTCATCAAGAAAAACAATATCAAAATTTTGTACATCTAATATTTCTAGTGCTTCTGTACCACTTTGACATTCAGTAACCTCATAATTTTTCTTTTCTAGAAATAAAATGTGTGGTTTTAGTAAGTCAATTTCATCATCTATCCAAAGTATCTTTATTTTGTTCATTTTATTCTAGTTTTATTAGTTTCTAATTAAAATCGAAAATTCATTTTTTAGCTAAAAGACTTCTCATTTATGAAAAAGTTCAGTATTTAATATTTATTTCTTCTTTTTTTAAGATGGTGCCAGCAAATTAAAGAAACTTTAAATTGTTTTCTTAATCAAGGATTCAAAATCATAATTTATACATAAAAGTGGTTTAAACTTTTTCAATTCGCTATAAAAATGTTCTTTTTTACTCAATTTTTGTCTTTATTATTACCTTGTAGCGCTGCTATGAAGTGCGAAAAACACTTCAATAGAGTGAAAAATAATTATTTTTCGCCAGAATCAAAAAAGTTTAAACCACTTCATATGTATATTTGTTTCAATAAAAGTAAAGTTAAGTTTGAAAAAAAGAAATAAATTAAAAATATTAAACGATCCAATTTACGGTTTTATTACGATACCTAATGAACAAATATTTGATCTTTTAGAGCATCGATATTTTCAGCGATTAAGAAGAATCTCTCAGATGGGACTTTCTTATTTGGTATATCCAGGAGCGCATCATACACGATTTCATCATGCTTTAGGTTGCGTATACTTAATGCAAGAAGCAGTGCGAGTCCTTCGTTTTAAAGGGATTAAAATATCTAAAAAAGAAGAAGATGCGTTATATGTGGCTATATTATTACACGATATAGGGCACGGTCCTTTTTCACATGCAATGGAACATAGTATCGTAAATGGAGTAAGTCATGAAACTATTTCGCTGTTGTTTATGGAAAAGATTAATGAAGAATTTAACGGTAGTTTAACGCTCGCAATACAAATTTTTAAAGGTAAATATAACCGTAACTTTTTGCATCAATTGATTTCTGGGCAATTAGATATGGATAGATTGGATTATTTGAAGCGCGATAGTTTTTATACAGGAGTAGCCGAAGGTAATATCAATAGTGAACGCTTAATTACGATGCTTAACGTAATAAATGACGAGTTGGTTGTAGAGGAAAAAGGGGTTTATTCAGTAGAGAAATTTTTATTAGCTAGGCGTCTTATGTATTGGCAAGTATATTTTCATAAAACTGGAATCGTAGCAGAAAATTTACTGATTAGAATGTTGCAGAGAGCAAAAGAACTAACGGAACAAGGAGTAAAGTTAAAAGCAAGTAAAGCTTTGCAATTTTTTTTAGAGAATAAAATCACATCACAAAATTTTACAACTGATAATTTAGAAACATTCTCTAAATTAGATGATTATGATATCGTTTCTGCTATGAAAGAATGGTGTGAATGCGACGATTTTATACTAAAAAATCTATCCAATATGATTATTCATAGAGATTTACTAAAGATAGAAGTTAAAAAAGAAAGTTTTGATGAGCACGAAATTAATAAGCATATTGAAGAATTTATGGCTGCTCATGGAATTTCTGATAAAGAAGCTCGTTACTTTATCTTTACGGGAACAATATCTAATCAGGCATATCATGAAAATAAACAGAATATAAATATATTATATAAAACCAGTAAAATCGTTGATATTGTTAACGCTACAGATCATTTTAATCTAAAAACTTTATCAAAACCTGTTACTAAATATTTTATATGTTACCCGAAGCCTAAAGATTAATACATTTTTTATACTTTTGTCAGAATGATTTTTACAGCCACACAAATTGCGGGTATTCTTAACGGTAAAGTCGAAGGAGATGAAACTGTTGAGGTATCTAAATTAGCCAAAATAGAGGAAGGTATAGAAGGTTCTTTAACCTTTTTATCTAATCCTAGATATACTTCATATATATATTCGACCCATGCGTCTATTACAATAGTTGATAAAACATTCGAAGCAGAATCTGATATTAAAACTACCTTGATAAGAGTCGATGATGCTTACAAAGCATTTTCACAATTGTTAGAGTACTACAATATGGTAAAGATGAATAAAACAGGGATAGAACAACCTAGTTTTGTTTCTCCAACAGCTCAATATGGAGACTCTTTGTATTTGGGGGCATTCTCCTATCTCGGAGAAAATGTAATGATAGGAGAAAATGTTAAAATCTACCCTAATGTATATATAGGCGATAACGTAGTAATAGGGAATAATGTAGTTGTGTTTGCAGGTGCTAAAATATATTCAGAAAGCTGTATAGGTAATTATTGTGTTATCCATAGTGGAGCAATTGTAGGGGCAGATGGTTTTGGATTTACACCTAATGAAAAAGGAGAATATAATAAAGTCCCACAAACAGGAAATGTAATTATTGAAGATAACGTAGATGTAGGTGCAGGAACTACTATTGATAGAGCTACCCTTGGATCAACAATTATACGCAAGGGTGTTAAACTTGATAATCAAATTCAAATAGCTCATAATGTTGAAATAGGAGAACACACCGCAATTGCAGCCCAAACTGGAATAGCAGGATCTACCAAAATAGGTAAACATTGTCTAATAGGAGGGCAAGTAGGTATTGCAGGTCATCTTGTAATAGGTAATAATGTTAGAATTCAAGCACAATCAGGGATTGGAAGGAATATCAGAGAAGGAGAAGCAGTACAAGGATCTCCCGCATTAAGATATTCTGATTTTAATAAATCTTATGTTCATTTTAAGAATTTAAACAAAATTGTAGAAAGAGTTCATAAATTAGAGAAAAAAGAATAACACCAATGAGTAGGGACGTTGTGAATAAACAAAGAACTATCAAAAAAGAAGTATCACTCAAGGGAGTCGGACTTCATACAGGTAAAGAAGTAACATTAGTATTTAAGCCTGCACCAGAAAATCATGGATACGCTTTCTGTAGAGTTGATCTCGAAGGACACCCCATTATTGAGGCAGATGCTAATTATGTTGTAAATACACAACGAGGGACTAATCTTGAAAAAAATGGAGTAAGTATACAAACTTCAGAACATGTATTAGCAGCCTGTGTTGGTTTAGAAATTGATAATCTTATTATAGAATTAAATGCTCCCGAACCACCAATAATGGATGGTTCTAGTAAATATTTTATTCAAGCTTTAGAAAAAGCTGGGATTATAGAGCAAGAAAAAGAAAGAGATGAATATATCGTTAAAGATATAATCTCATATACTGATGAAGAATCAGGTAGTGAGATTATAGTTATGCCATCTGATGAATATCAGGTAACAACAATGGTAGATTTTGGAACTAAAGTATTAGGTACTCAAAACGCATCTCTAAAGAGTCTTTCATTATTTAAAAAAGATATTGCCGATGCTAGAACGTTTAGTTTCTTGCATGAACTCGAAACGCTATTAGAACATGGTTTGATAAAAGGAGGGGATTTAAATAATGCCATAGTATATGTGGATAAAGAAATTAGTCCTGATACCATGGAAAAATTAAAAGTAGCATTTGGAAAAGATTCTATAGCTATCAAGCCAAATGGTATTTTAGATAACCTAACTCTACATTATCCAAATGAAGCTGCTAGGCATAAATTATTAGATGTAATAGGAGATATAGCACTTGTAGGTACACGAATTAGAGGAAAAATAATAGCAAATAAACCAGGACATTATATAAACACACAATTTGCTAAAAAACTTTCAAAAATTATCAAAATAGATAAACGTAATAAGGTACCTCAATTTGATCTTACTAAAGAACCTTTGATGGATATTAACAAAATAATGGCTATGCTACCTCATAGACCTCCATTTTTGTTAGTTGATAAAATCATAGAAATGTCAGATAAACATGTAGTAGGTCTAAAGAATGTTACCATGAATGAACCATTTTTTGAGGGACATTTTCCAGGGGCTCCAGTGATGCCTGGAGTTCTTCAGGTAGAGGCAATGGCACAAACTGGAGGGATTTTGGCGCTTAGTACAGTTCCTGATCCAGAGAATTATCTTACCTATTTCATGAAAATAGATAAAGTGAAATTTAAAAAACAAGTAATACCTGGGGATACATTAATCTTCAAGTTAGAATTAATAACACCTATACGAAGAGGTATCTGTCATATGCAAGCTTTTGCTTATGCTAATGGAAAATTAGTAACAGAAGCAGAATTAATGGCACAAATTGTTAAATCAAAATAATTATTAATATATAGATGAATCAACCTTTAGCATATGTTCATCCAGGTGCAAAAATCGCAAAAAATGTGGTGATTGAACCATTTACTACAATTCATAACAATGTTGTAATAGGAGAAGGAACTTGGATAGGTTCTAATGTTACTATAATGGAAGGGGCTCGTATCGGTAAGAATTGTAGTATTTTTCCGGGAGCCGTAATATCAGCAACCCCCCAAGATATAAAATTTAATGATGAAGATACTATAACCGAAATTGGTGATAATACAACTATCAGAGAGTGTGTAACTATAAATAGAGGAACTACTGATAGAATGAAAACCAAGATCGGCAAAAATTGTTGGATTATGGCTTATTGTCATATTGCACATGATTGCATTGTTGGAGATAATTGTATATTCTCCAATAATAGCACATTAGCAGGACATATTAATGTGGGGGATTATGTTGTTCTAGCAGGTATGGCAGCGGTACAGCAATTTTGTAGTATAGGAAACCATGCGTTTGTCACAGGAGGATCTTTAGTACGTAAAGATGTTCCCCCTTATACAAAAGCAGCTAGAGAACCTCTTTCTTATGTTGGGATAAACTCAATAGGATTACGCCGAAGAGGATTTACTACAGAAAAGATAAGAGAGATACAGTCTATTTATAGAATTCTTTATCAAAGCAATTATAATAATTCTCAGGCAGTTGCTATAATAGAAGCAGAGATGGAAGCAACTCCTGAAAGAGACGAAATCCTTGAATTTATCAAAAATTCACAAAGAGGTATTATGAAAGGGTATTTTTCTAATTAATCGTTTATTAGAGATGTAGTTCATAACCTATATAAAAAGTAGTATATAAAATATTAAAGAACAATAATTAACTATTATGGCAAGTACTAGTGATATCAGAAACGGATTGTGTATTAAATACAATCATGACATATATAAAATAATAGAATTTTTACATGTAAAACCAGGAAAAGGACCTGCTTTTGTACGTACAAAATTAAAAAGTGTAACTTCAGGAAAAGTAATAGATAACACTTTTTCTGCTGGTCATAAAATAGAAGAAGTAAGAGTAGAAACACATAAGTTTCAATTCTTATATGCAGATGGAGAAGCATATCATTTTATGAATACAGAAGATTATAATCAAATAACGCTAGAGAAAAAAGTACTAGATGCTCCAGAATTATTAAAAGAAGGGGAGGTTGTCACTATAATCATAAATTCTGAAGATCAGATGCCACTCTCTGTAGAAATGCCCGCAAGTGTGATTCTAGCAGTAACATCAACTGAACCGGGTGTGAAAGGAAATACAGCTACTAACGCAACAAAACCAGCTATTGTAGAAACTGGAGCACGAAGTTAATGTTCCTTTATTTATTAATGAGGGAGATAAAATTAAGGTAGAAACAGAAAAAGGAACCTATAAAGAGCGTATAAAAGAATAATTCAGTTTTTGAATTAAATATAAAGCGAAATGAAGTTTCCTCAAGCACATACTTTGCAGCAAATAGCAACTATTATATCTTCTGAGTATATAGGTAATCCTGATTTTCCTGTTTTAGGAATGAATGAGATTCACGTAGTTTCATCTGGAGATATTGTATTTGTAGATCATCCTAAATATTATGAAAAAGCACTTAATTGTGCCGCTACGGTAATTTTAATAAATAAAAAAGTAGAATGCCCCGAAGGAAAAGCCTTGTTAATCTCTAATGATCCTTTTACCGATTTTAATAAACTCACTACTTACTTTAAACCATTTCAGAAAACAACTATTTCGATATCTGAGTCCGCAAAAATTGGCGAAAATACAATTATTCAACCTGGGGTATTTATAGGTAATAACGTAGAAATAGGAAATAAGTGTTTAATACATCCCAATGTTTGCATATATGATAATATTAGTATAGGAGATAATGTCACAATACATTCAGGAACCGTTTTAGGCGGTGATGCTTTTTATTATAAAAAAAGAAAAG